>JABJBD010000103.1 GCA_018668795.1 Candidatus Puniceispirillum sp.
AGCCAGTTGTTCTTGAAACAATGACATTCCCCGATCCGGTTATTGAAATCGCGGTTGAGCCTAAGTCAAAGAATGATCAGGAAAAAATGTCAACTGGTCTGCAGCGTCTAGCGGCAGAAGATCCATCATTCCAGGTGACAACTGACATAGAGTCAGGCCAGACAATCATGCGGGGTATGGGTGAACTTCACCTTGATATCCTTGTTGACCGTCTGAAGCGTGAATTCGAGGTCGAGGCGAATATCGGTGCCCCGCAGGTGGCGTATCGTGAAACCATCACCAAGGAAGTTGACATTGATTACACCCACAAGAAACAGTCGGGTGGTACTGGTCAGTTTGCGCGCGTGAAGATCAAGTTTGCGCCGCTAGCTGAAGGTAACTTCGAATTCACCAACAAAGTTGTTGGCGGTAACGTGCCAAAGGAATTTATTCCTGGCGTTGAAAAGGGTATCGTCATGGCCAAGGAAAGCGGCACAATCGCTGGCTTCCCGGTTATCGACTTTTCTGCTGAACTTTATGACGGCGCCAGCCATGATGTTGACTCATCTGTTCTGGCCTTTGAAATTGCAGGTCGTGCGGCATTCCGCGAGGCGATGCAAAAAGCAGGCGCGAAATTGCTTGAGCCGGTTATGCGTGTCGAAGTTATCACCCCTGAAGAATATATGGGTGACATCATTGGCGACCTGAACAGCCGCCGTGGTAATGTTGGCGGTATGGATCAACGTGGAAATGCACGTTCGATCGATGCGATGGTGCCTTTGGCCAATATGTTTGGCTACATCAATACCTTACGTTCGATGAGCCAAGGCCGCGCCCAATATTCAATGCAATTCGACCATTATGAACAAGTGCCCCAAGCGGTTGCGGATGAAGTCCGCGCCAAAATGGCCTAACTGAAATTTAAGCATAGGAGACCATAGATATGTCTAAGGAAAAGTTTGATCGTTCCAAGCCACATTGTAACATCGGAACGATTGGTCACGTTGACCATGGTAAGACGACATTGACAGCAGCGATCACCAAGGTGATGGCGGAAGCTGGCGGCGCGGAGTTTCAGGATTACGACCAGATTGACAAGGCGCCTGAAGAGCGTGCGCGCGGTATCACGATTTCGACAGCACATGTTGAATATGAGACAGAGCAACGCCACTACGCGCATGTTGATTGTCCGGGTCACGCTGATTACGTCAAGAACATGATCACGGGTGCGGCACAGATGGATGGCGCGATACTGGTTGTGTCAGCAGCCGATGGTCCGATGCCACAGACACGCGAGCATATTTTGCTAGCACGTCAGGTTGGTGTGCCAGCATTGTGCGTATTCATGAACAAGGTTGATCAGGTTGACGATGAAGAGTTGCTTGAGCTTGTTGAGATGGAAATTCGTGAATTGCTGTCATCTTATGAATTCCCTGGTGACGATATTCCGATTGTCAAAGGGTCTGCCTTGACCGCGCTTGAGGGCGGTGATGATGCGATTGGTTCAAATGCGATCAAGGAATTGATGGCGGCGGTTGATGCGTATATTCCCCAGCCAGAGCGTCCGAAGGATCAGCCTTTCTTGATGCCGATTGAAGATGTGTTTTCAATTTCGGGACGTGGCACGGTTGTGACAGGTCGTATTGAGCGCGGCATTGTGAATGTTGGCGAAGAGATTGAGATTGTGGGTCTGAAAGACACGCAGAAGACAACCTGTACGGGCGTTGAGATGTTCCGCAAGTTGCTTGATCAGGGTGAAGCTGGCGATAATGTTGGTGTATTGCTTCGTGGTACTAAGCGCGAGGAAGTTGAGCGTGGACAGGTTCTTTGTGCCCCTGGTTCAATCGCGCCGCATACCGAGTTCAAGGCAGAGGCCTATATCCTGACCAAGGATGAGGGTGGCCGTCATACGCCGTTCTTCTCTAACTATCGTCCACAGTTCTATTTCCGGACAACGGATGTGACAGGTTCGGTTGAATTGCCATCAGGCACCGAAATGGTGATGCCAGGTGACAACATTGCGATGACCGTGACATTGATCGCGCCGATTGCGATGGATGAAGGCTTGCGCTTTGCGATCCGCGAAGGTGGCCGCACCGTGGGTGCTGGTGTCGTCGCAACAGTCATAAAATAATTTAAATATTCAGGGGGGCGTTTTGCCCCTCTTTATTGTTTACTAACGAGGTAGAATAATATGGAAACCCAGAACATCCGAATCAGGTTGAAAGCTTTCGACCACCGTATTCTTGACCAGTCCACGACCGAAATCGTGAACACGGCCAAGCGTACAGGTGCGGAAGTTCGCGGGCCAATTCCGTTACCGACAAATTTGCGTCGGATGACAGTCCTGCGTTCACCTCATATTGACAAGAAAAGTCGCGAACAGTTTGAAATGCGTACGCATAAGCGACTGCTCGATATTGTTGACCCGACACCACAAACCGTTGACGCGCTGATGAAGCTCGATCTAGCGGCAGGTGTTGACGTTGAGATTAAGCTCTAGGGAAGGGGCAGAATTATGCGTAGCGGCATCATCGCACGTAAATTGGGAATGACCCGTGTCTTTAACGAAGCTGGCCATCATGTGCCAGTCACAGTTCTAAAGATGGACGATGTCCAGGTTGTTTCTGTGCGTAACAAAGAAGTTGATGGTTATACTGCGGTTCAGCTTGGGGCAGGCATGGCGAAAGCCAAGAATGTATCCAAGCCAATGCGCGGTCACTTTGCCAAGGCAAATGTGTTGCCAAAGTCAAAGCTAGTCGAGTTTCGCGTCAGTGATGATGCGGTTCTTGATGTAGGCGCGACATTGGTGCCAAGCCATTTTGTAGCAGGTCAGAAGGTTGACGTTGCTGGCACGACTCAGGGTAAGGGTTTTGCTGGTGCCATGAAGCGGCATAACTTTGCCGGTTTGCGCGCCTCACATGGTGTATCGGTCTCGCATCGTTCACATGGTTCGACTGGCCAGTGTCAGGATCCGGGCAAGGTGTTCAAAGGCAAGAAAATGGCCGGACATATGGGCGCCGTGCGTAAAACAACTCAGAATATTGAGGTTGTTGCGGTTGACGATGAAGAAGGAGTCCTATTGCTGTGCGGTGCGGTTCCTGGTCCAAAGAATGGCTGGGTACTTATCAGCGACGCGGTCAAGGCAAAGCCGTTTGAAGGTGTGCCATTTCCGGCAGGCCTGTTGAGCGACGCGCCAGAAGCTGTCGAAGCAGAGGCCGCTGCGCCAGCCGAAGATCAGGCACCAGCTGTTGAGGCTGCTCCGGCTGAGGATGTAGCTGTTGAAACGCCTGCTGACGCATCTGCGGACGCTGAAGCCGAGAAGGAATAGCAAGATGAAGTTGAATGTGAAAACACTTGATAACAAGGCTGCTGGTGACATCACCGTGGACGACGCTGTGTTTGCAGTGGCGCCGCGCGCTGATTTGCTTGCACGTGTTGTTAAATGGCAGTTGGCAAAACGCCGCACTGGTTCGCATAAGGTTAAAAGCCGGTCTGAAGTCGCCCGCACCACAGCCAAGATGTTCCGCCAGAAAGGCACTGGCCGCGCACGTCATGGTGCCGCGTCGGTTGTCCAGTTCCGTGGTGGTGGCGTTGTTCATGGTCCGGTTGTTCGCGATCATGGTCATGCACTACCTAAAAAGGTACGTCGCGCTGGTCTTCGTTCGGCTTTGTCTAGCAAGGCATCCGAAGGCAAGCTAATCGTACTTGATAAGCTGGTCAGCAAGGGCAAAACCGCCGCATTGCGCGCGCAATTGTCAAAGCTTGGTGCTGAAAATGCCCTCATCATTGGTGGGGAAGAGCTTGATGCTGGTTTCGTGAATGCGGCGAATAATATCCCGCTTGTCGATGTTCTGCCGCAGCAGGGCATCAATGTGTATGACATTCTGCGTCGTGACGTTCTTATTCTTTCCAAAGACGCAGCGGCCCATCTTGAGGAGCGCTTGAAATGAGTATCCGTGCACGTAAGCCCGAAAAAGTCACTTTAAGCCGTGCGGCTGCCTATGACACCATTTTGCGTCCGATCATCACTGAAAAGGCCACAAAGGCCAGTGAAAACGGTCAGGTAACATTCGCTGTGCCTTTGTCAGCGACAAAGCCTGAAATCAAGGCGGCTGTCGAAATGCTGTTTGACGTCAATGTAACCGCGGTAAACACAATCTTGCTTAAAGGTAAAAGTAAGATGTTCAAAGGCCGTCCGGGTCGCCGCTCAGACATGAAAAAGGCAATGGTAACATTGGCCGAGGGTCAGAATATTGACCTGATGGGAGTCTAGACGATGGCTTTGAAGAAGTTTAATCCAACCACACCTAGCCAGCGGAACCTTGTTCTGGTCGATAAATCTGACCTTTACAAAGGCAAGCCGGTTAAAAAGCTGACCGTTGGTTTGTCAAAGACAGGTGGCCGTAACAATTCGGGTCACGTCACGTCTTGGCAGAAAGGTGGCGGCCACAAGCGTCGTTACCGTATGGTCGATTTCAAACGTACCAAGACAGGCATCATGGCGACTGTTGAACGCCTAGAATATGATCCGAACCGGACAGCCTTTATTGCGCTTATCACCTATGATGATGGCGAACAAAGCTACATTCTGGCGCCACAGCGTTTGTCTGTTGGTGACAAGATCAGCTCGGGCATCGGTGCCGACATAAAGCCAGGCAATGCCTTGCCGCTTGCCAATATTCCAGTTGGAACATTGGTTCATAATGTTGAGCTAAAGCCCGGCAAAGGTGGCCAGCTTGCACGCTCGGCTGGTACATATATCCAGCTGGTTGGCCGTGATCGTGGTTACGCCATTTTGCGCCTGACATCTGGCGAGGTTCGCCTCGTGCGTTCGGAATGTATGGCATCTATCGGTGCGGTATCAAATCCGGATCAACAGAATATCAAGATTGGTAAAGCTGGCCGTAATCGCTGGCTTGGACGTCGCCCCCATGTACGTGGTGTCGTCATGAACCCTATCGATCACCCGCATGGTGGTGGTGAAGGTCGTACGTCGGGTGGTCGCCATCCGGTAACACCTTGGGGTAAGCCAACTAAAGGTAAGCGTACTCGTTCTAACAAGAAGACTGACCGCCTGATCGTGCGGCGTCGCAAGCCATAAGGGTTTTTTGATAGTCATGGCACGTTCAGTTTGGAAAGGTCCGTTTGTTGACGGACATCTTTTGAAAAAGGCAGACAAGGTTCGCGAATCTGGTCGTAATGAAGTCATCAAGACTTGGTCACGCCGTTCAACAATCCTGCCACAATTCGTTGGTTTGACCTTTGGGGTGCATAACGGAAACAAATTTATTCCGGTATCTGTCTCTGAAGAAATGGTCGGGCATAAATTTGGTGAATTTTCACCAACCCGCACCTATTACGGTCACGCCGCCGACAAGAAATCAAAGCGTTAGGGGCTCACGATGGGTAAGCAAGCAAAACCAAGAGTTCTGGCCGATAGCGAAGCTAAGACGATTGTTCGTAATATTCGGGTCAGCCCTCAAAAGCTGAATCTGGTGGCGACAATGATACGGGGCATGGATGTGAACAAGGCGATTGCAACCTTGACCTTCTCACGTCGCCGGATTTCTAACGACGTTGAAAAAGCATTGAAATCAGCGATCGCAAATGCGGAAAACAATCATTCTTTGGATGTTGACCGTCTTTACGTCAAAGAAGCACATGTTGGCAAAGGTCTGGTGATGAAGCGTTTCAAGGCACGCGCCCGCGGTCGTGGTGCACGTATCCTTAAGCCATATTCACATCTGACGATCATTGTCGGTGAAAGAGGAGACCAGTAGATGGGTCAGAAAGTTAAACCAATTGGTCTGCGTGTTGGTATCAACCGTACATGGGACTCACGCTGGTATGCTGGTCGTAACTACGGCAAATTGCTGCATGAAGACATCAAACTACGCGAATATCTGATGGATCGCCTAAAACAGGCCGCTATCAGCCGCGTTGTGATCGAACGTCCTGCTGGCCGCGCCCGTGTCACAATCCATGCGGGTCGTCCAGGTCTTATCATCGGTAAAAAAGGTCAGGATATTGAAAAGCTACGTGTTGATCTTGGCAAACGTATTGGCGGTGAAGTCAGCCTGAATATCGTTGAGGTGCGCAAGCCTGAAATTGATGCCAAGCTGGTTGCCGAAAACATTGCTCAGCAGCTAGAACGTCGTGTTGGTTTTCGTCGTGCTATGAAGCGTGCGGTTCAGTCTGCAATGCGTCTTGGTGCCTTGGGTGTGCGGATTAATTGTGCTGGTCGTTTGGGCGGTGCTGAGATTGCGCGTACTGAATGGTATCGCGAAGGTCGCGTGCCACTACATACATTGCGCGCTGAAGTTGATTACGGTGAAGCAACTGCTTTTACCACCTATGGTGCCTGCGGCATCAAAGTTTGGGTTTTCAAGGGCGAAGTAATGGCTCATGACCCAATGGCTCAAGACAAGCGCTTGGCCGAACAGCAAGCTGGCCCTGCGCCACGCGCAAACGGTTAAGACGAGGGAGATTAAGTCATGCTTTCGCCAAAGCGTACCAAGTTCCGCAAGGCTCACAAAGGCCGTATCCATGGCAATGCCAAGGGTGGAACACAACTGAATTTCGGGTCTTATGGCTTAAAGGCCATGTCACCTGAGCGTGTCACAGCACGCCAGATTGAGGCCGCACGTCGTGCTATCACACGTCACCTGCGCCGTACTGGTCGTGTCTGGATCCGTATTTTTCCTGATGTGCCTGTATCATCAAAGCCTGCCGAGGTTCGGATGGGTAAAGGTAAGGGTTCACCTGAATTTTGGGTAGCCCGTGTTAAGCCAGGCCGCATCATGTTTGAAATTGATGGTGTTCCGTGGGAATTGGCGCAGGAGGCTTTCCGTCTTGCCGCTGCCAAGCTTCCGCTTGATACCAAAATTGTTCGTCGTCTCGGCGATAGCGATTAGAAAGAGGCATTAAGATGGCAACCGTTAAGGCTGAAGAGCTTCGTGCTAAAACCCCTGATGAGCTGAAAACCCAGCTTGTTGATCTGAAAAAAGAGCAGTTCAATCTGCGCTTTCAGATTGCAGGTGGTCAGAATGAAAACCCGGCGCGTGCACGTATTGTGCGCCGCGAAATCGCCCGCATCAAAACTGTGCTTGGTCAAAAAACCAGTGCAGAAAATGCAGCTAAGTAAGGAAAGCAAGTTATGCCAAAGCGTACCATGCAGGGAACCGTTGTGAGCGATAAAGCAGACAAGACTGTAACAGTGCTTGTCGAGCGTCGCATCATGCACCCGGTTTATAAAAAGATTATTACCAAGTCGAAGAAGTTTGCGGCACATGATGCCCAAAACCACTTCAAAGAGGGTGATTTTGTTCGTATCCGCGAATGTGCACCAATTTCAAAGTCAAAGGTCTATGAAGTGATCTATGACGACGCAGCCAAAGCCTAGGGGGAGACTGACATGATTCAAATGCAGTCAAATCTTGAAGTTGCCGATAACTCTGGCGCACGCCGGGTTCAATGTATCAAGGTGCTTGGTGGCTCAGGTCGCAAGGTAGCTGGTGTAGGTGACGTGATTGTGGTGTCCGTAAAGGAAGCCATTCCACGCGGTAAAGTCAAAAAGGGCGATGTGCATCGTGCTGTTATTGTTCGCACTGCCAAGGAAATCCGTCGTGCAGATGGCAGTGCCATCCGTTTTGACCGGAATGCAGCTGTTTTGCTGAACAAGCAGGACGAGCCGATTGGCACGCGTATTTTTGGCCCTGTAACACGTGAGTTGCGGAGCAAAAAATTCATGAAAATTGTTTCGCTTGCGCCGGAGGTGCTGTGATGGCTGATAAGTTCAAAATCAAAAAGGGCGATCAGGTTATTGTGATCACTGGCCGTGATAAGGGCAAAAAAGGCGAAGTTCTTGAAGTGCTTCGCGCTGAATCCCGCATTCGCGTTCAGGGTATCAATATGGTCAAACGTCATCGTCGTCCGACCCAAAGTGATGCTGGTGGTATCATTCCAATGGAAGCCCCAATGCATATTTCTAATGTCGCCCATATTGACCCTGATAACGGAGCAGCAACGCGCGTCGGTTATGAAGTCAAGGATGGCAAAAAAGTTCGGATCGCTCGTCGGTCTGGTAAGGCTCTGGCATAAGCCAGGGTAAGGAGAGTAAGCTGAGATGAAAACGCGTTTAGAAGAACATTATCTGACGGCAGTTCGCCCGGCTCTTGTGGAAAAGTTTGGCTATAAGAATGCCATGCAGATTCCAAAGCTTGAGAAGGTCGTCATTAACATGGGTGTCGGTGAAGCCGTGCGTGATTCGAAAAAAATCGATCATGCCACGCGTGAACTGGCTGCGATTACTGGTCAAAAGCCGATTGTGACTCGTTCAAAGAAAGCCAATGCGGCTTTCAAATTGCGCGAAGGTATGCCAATCGGTTGTAAAGTGACCCTGCGTCGCGAGCAAATGTATGAATTCATTGATCGCCTTGTAACGATTGCCCTGCCGCGCGTACGTGATTTTCGCGGCCTGAATGGCAAAAGTTTCGATGGTAATGGCAATTACGCCATGGGTATCAAGGAACAAATCATTTTTCCTGAGGTTGATTACGACCAAGTTGATGAAGTCCGCGGCATGGACATCATCGTAGTCACCTCTGCCAACACGGATGACGAAGCCCGCGAATTGCTCGCGAACTTCCAGTTTCCGTTTATTAAAGCGTAAGGCAAAGGGGTCAGACATGGCTAAGAAAAGCGCCGTTGAAAAAAATAACAAGCGCAAGCGTATAGTCGCCTCTAAGGGTGCACGTCGCGCTGCTTTGAAGGCAATTATCAAGAATAAGGAACTGCCGATTGAAGAGCGGTTTCAGGCTGTTTTGAAGCTGGCTGAAGAGCCACGCGACAGCGCGGCAATTCGCGTTCGCAATCGTTGTGAAATCTCAGGACGTCCACGCGGTTATGATCGTAAATTAAGAATGTCTCGGATCGCGCTTCGTGATCTGGCCTCAATGGGTCAGGTGCCGGGTGTCGTGAAATCAAGCTGGTAAGTCAGAGGAGATATAAAAATGTCAATGAGTGATCCTCTAGGTGATATGCTGACCCGTATTCGTAACGGTCAGAATGCACGCAAAAATGTCGTATCCAGCCCGTCATCACGGTTCCGGACAAATGTTCTGGAAGTGCTCAAGCGCGAAGGTTACATCCGTAACTATTCCAGCGTTGATGTACGTCCTGGCATCAAGGAATTGAAGATTGAGCTGAAATATCACGAAGGTGAGCCAGTAATCTCCGAGATCAAGCGCGTATCACGCCCTGGTCGTCGTGTGTATCATGGGCTTCGTGATCTGCCACGGGTGTATAACGGACTTGGTATTGCCATTCTGTCCACACCACGCGGCGTTCTTTCAGATAATGAGGCCCGCACTGCCAAAGTTGGCGGCGAAGTCCTCTGCCACGTATTTTAGGGAGCTGTTTAGATGTCTCGTGTCGGAAACAGTGCGATTGCTATCCCGTCTGATGTGACTGTGTCACAAGAAGGCGGCATGGTCGTTGTCAAAGGAAAAAATGGTGAACTTACCGCGCCGTTGCATCGTGATGTTGAATTGTCGGTTGCCGACAATATGGCAACTGTTGCACCACGCCGTAATTCAAAGCAAGCCAAGGCGCTTTGGGGCACCATGCGGGCAACCGTAAGCAATATGGTTGCTGGTGTGACCACTGGTTTTACCCGCAAGCTTGAAATCAACGGTGTTGGTTATCGTGCGGCGATGCAGGGTAACAAGCT
>JABJBD010000076.1 GCA_018668795.1 Candidatus Puniceispirillum sp.
GCCAATTTGGTGTTGTGACCAGTGCCGCCAACATGAATGGTAAAAATGTAGCTGCGGTTATCATCACCGCCGAATTGTTACCTTTTACAAAGCCAGGGCAAAAACTCGATATTGTTGTTTCAACGGTTGGTCAGGCAAAATCTCTTCGAGGTGGTACCTTGCTAATGACTCCTCTGTTAGGCGCTGACGGTGAAACCTACGCGGTAGCTCAGGGAAATTTGATGGTAGGTGGCTTAGGTGTCGCTGGCGGTGATGGTTCGTCTTTGACCGTTAATGTTCCCACTGTTGGCCGAATTCCGGGTGGGGCAAGCGTTGAAAAAATGATTGAAACGCCGTTTTTGGACAATGCCAATATATTGCTGAACCTTCATCAGGGTGATTTTAGCACAACAAATCGCGTTGCTGAGGCGATCAATGACGTCTTTGGTGGCGGTGTTGCGGTGCCACTTGACTCGACTACGGTTAAAGTGCGAGCGCCCATGGATCCAGAGCAAAAGGTTTCATTTGTTAGCCTTCTTGAAAATATTGAAGTTGAGCCCGCCCGTCCGCGTGCCAAGGTCGTGGTCAATGCGCGAACCGGCACCATTGTTATTGGTGGTGACGTTCGGGTGTCAGCGGCGGCGGTAACGCATGGATCGTTGACCGTTCGAGTCAAAGAAGATGTGAATGTAACGCAGACCCAAGCGATGGCCGTGGCTGATGGTGTTGTTGCAACCGCACCTGGTGCTGCTGTTGAAACGCCGGATACGACTATCACAGCAAACGAAGAGTTGGCGCGTGCCTTTGTTTTCGATCCGGGTGTCGAATTATCGTCGATTGTTGATGCGTTAAATGCCGTTGGGGGTACACCATCCGATCTTGTTGCCATTCTTGAAGCATTGCGCGAAGCAGGTTCGCTTCGTGCCGAGCTGATTGTGATCTAGGGAGCATCTGATGGATAATATATTTCCAGCAATTGCAAAGCCGTTAAGCCCTGAATTGGCGCAGCGCCAGCGTGCACCTGAAGATCTCCATGCTGCAGCTGAGCAATTTGAAGCTATTTTTATTCAGACGCTTTTAAAGCAGGCCCGCCAATCAAAGTTAGCCGATGATATTTTGGGCAGCAGCGCAGGCGATAATTATACTGAGATGCTAGAACAGGAACGTGCCAAATCTATGGCGCAAAACATGAACCTTGGCATTGCCGAGGCGCTGGTCAAACAATTTGGCCGAGGCGCTGGCAAACCATCGGGTAACTAGATGATGGTGATCCGATGACCAGTTTATTTGATGTTGGCAAAAGCGCGATCCAGGCCTACCGGCAATCATTGGCGGTGACTGGCCAGAATATAGCCAATATGAATACTGAAGGGTATATGCGCCGCGAGGCCGACCTTCAGGAAGTCACCGCCAGTCAAGGCGGCATTACCAGCCTTGCCAATCAGGCAGGGCTTGGCGTTCGTGTTTCCGATATCCGCCGTTCATTTGATGCGTTTCTGCTTGATCGTGCGCGTTCGACGACAAGTGGTTTTGAGCGCATGGATAATTATCTGAACCAGATCAAGCAGCTGGAAAATATGTTGCTTCCATCCGATGCTGATCTGGGTAGTCAGATTGGCCGTTTCTTCAATGCGCTCGGTGAGGTTGCTTCCTCCCCTGGTGATTTAGCACCCCGCGTGGTTGCGATTGAGGAAGGTGATGCACTGGCATCGCGGTTTAATGCATTATCCGGGCAATTATCGCAGCAGCGGTCAGGCACATTATCAATGCTTGATGATGCCGTGGCGGGTGTAAGCTTGCTGGCAAAAGAACTAGCATCGGTAAATTCAAGAATTTTATCATCGGGCCAAAGTGGTCAATCACCTAATTCCCTTCTTGATTTGCGCGACCGGATCATTGGTGACATCGCGAAACTAACGGATGTTAGCGTCAGATATAATGACCGTGGATATGCTGATGTCACGCTTGGATCATCGGGTGTTGGCCCATCACTGGTATCAATGTCAACACCGACATCAGTTGGTTATGTCTTGCGTGAAGATACTATCCAAATTGTACTAAATCCAGGTCTTAGCAATACCCCGACAAGTCAGCTATCATCTGGCATGATTGCCGGTCTAGTGGACGCATTCGCGATGACCAAGGAAATCGCTGAAGAGGTCAACCACCTCGCCACTTTGGTTAGCACCAATGTGAACAAACAGCATAAATTAGGCATTGATCTTGATGGCAATACTGGTGCTGACATGTTCAGCACAAGCGGCCTTGAAGTCTCGCCAAACCCCGCTAACAGCTCTAATTTGGTCATTGAACTGAATGTAAAAGATGTCCTTGCATTGCCACAAAAGCCAATGGAGGCGGTCTTTAATGCGGCAGCCAATCAATGGACTATAACGGGCGTTGATTTGGA
>JABJBD010000219.1 GCA_018668795.1 Candidatus Puniceispirillum sp.
AAATTCACGAACCGACCCATCATTGAAACAGCTATAGCCAGCAATGGCGTCAAGCGCGTTATCTTCGGTCAGGTTTTTGCATTCCTTGCCAATGATCACTGCCAATTCGGCTTCATAATCAAGCGTTTCGGAAACAGCAGGGGCAATGATTGGCTGATTGGCCGCGACTAGCGAGGTGGCGCTGCGCATGAAAATGGCCGGAAAGGGCTGTTTGTCAAATGGCCCTTCAGCAACATGATCCATGTAATTCAGCCCAAGACATAAAATTTTGCCCGGCTTTGCAACCGGCAGCCCGATGGTGATATCCTCGATCTGATAATGAACCTCATCGCCAGCCTTGGCCATAAGTGCGGCAATCTGGTCAAGCTGGCCTGCCATTATAACCGCGCCAAGATCGCGCGGCGCGGCAGGGTCAATGCGCGACAAATCGACAACGCCCCGATCAGTGATTACGCCAATATGCGGTCCATCCACCTGTTCAAATGCAACTAGCCGCATTTCACTGCCCCCTTGTTGAAATCATTTGTTGAATTGCGATTGTCATCTGCCGGTTATTCAAACCGCCTAGCTGCCAATTTTCATTGGTGCCGTCATGCCCCGCAAACAGGCAATCACGCTTAACGCGGTAATCTTGCCGGTTCCCGGATTGCCCTCAGATTGCACATTTTGAATCTGCAAAGTGAATTTTGCGCTATCGGCATCGACTTCAATCGAATGCGTATTGCGGTCAAGATGTGGGTCGGCCCAGACTTCAAGCTCGGTTGCATCGGCGCCAATACCGGCAAGCCCCAAAGCCGCCGCCACATTGACATTGGCCGGAAACGCCTTGGCGCCTTCGCGGGCGCTGCCCTTAAAAACCTGAATGGCGCCGTTCAGCCGATCAAGGCTGATATTATTATCGATGATATGCGGCGCATCGATTAGCGCATTTGGCGGTTTGCGGGTGATCATGCGCACCGAATGGATTTTCCCCTCGGCAGCGGCACGAACCGCATCAAGCCCCAGCAATGCGCCTGTCGCCAGAACAAGCTGACCACCATGTTCGCGCGCCATATCTTCGATATCTTCATTGGCAAGAATGCCGGCACCGCTTACCGTCACCAAAATGCGCCCCCGCGAAAAGGCCGCAATCGCAATGTCGCGAAACACCGATTTTGGCGCACAATCAACAATCACATCACAGCACGCGGCCACTTCGTCGATTGACATCAGATCAACGGGTGATGACAGGCTGGAAATGCTGGCAAGCGCCTTATCACGCCGGCCTGACGCAATTGCCCCCAACGACATGCCGTTAATACCATCATCAAGGGCCTTTGCAACAACATTACCGATGGTTCCAAGGCCAATAATTCCTACAGATAGCATATTTTTTCCTCAAACCTTCGGCGCCGTGACTAATGATCAAAAACATGGGTTATTCGGCAGATTTATATTGACTCGGAGCGGCCAACCTTTGCAACCTAAATTACCAAAAACAATTCTAACGCGGCGCCTATTTTCATTGACATGTTGTCGCCTTAACCAAGCAAGAGGGAGTAATCTTACTATGCTGAATTCAAGACTTTCAATTCTCGGAGCCGTGGCTGCCAGCGTCATGATGGCGTCATCCGTTGCGCAGGCTGGATCCCATTCCGTTCCAAAGCTTCCTTGTGAAACAGCTCAGTTGATCGTGCCTTGGAAGCCAGGTGGCGGCACACAGGTTTTGTACGCGCTGGTTGAAAAAACGATTAGCGAAATGGACACACCATATAATCTAAAAGTGGTAACAGTTCCAGGTCAGGGCGGCAACAAAGGCGCCAAACAGGCAGCCAAGGCCGCACCCGATGGCTGTACCCTATTTGCCATTCACCAGTCAGCCATCACCAGCTTTTTGAATGGCCGGATTGATTTCCATTATAATGGCTTTGATACTGTTGCCAATGTCACCGTAACACCTGACATCATCGGCGCAACTGCAGATGCACCTTTCAATTCGATTCAGGAAATGGCCAGCTATGCCAAAGCCAATCCGGGCAAGGTTTCAGCCGGCGCCACTTTTGGGTCTACATCACATTTCATCTGGCTCTTGCTGGAAAAGAAAATGGGGATCAAATTAAATCTTGTTCCTTATGACGGTACCTCAGAAAGAATGAACGCGCTGTTGTCAGGTGCTATCACTCTTGGCGCAGTTAATGTGGCTTCAGGTAAGAAGCATCTACAGGCCGGTACAATTAAGCCGCTGGCGATTGCATCGGATGACCGTGATAAAGCAATTCCTGATGTTCCAACTCTTAAACAAGCTGGCTATGACATGACCTTTGCTCTCGAGCGCGGTATTGTAGCGCCAAAAGGAACCCCACGTGAAATAATTGACATGTGGGCGGGCATTATTAAGCAGGCGGTCGACAACCCTTCACTGCAAGCCGCAATGGACGCTAAAGGCACCGGCCTTCGCTTCCAGGGTCCTGATGATTTCCGTGCTTATGCTGACAAGATCTATAGTGACTATGAAGCTGTTGCTATCGAAATTGGTATGTACAAAAAATAGTCGGGTTGCTGCCGTGGCGAGTGGCTATCATAAAAGTAAAAGCTGGTGGCATGATGCCACCAGCTTCTTATTAACCTTACAATATTTTCTAATGGCGCGGTCTTAATATGACACTTAATCGGGATAGCTTAATAGCATTATGTCTCATTTTGATGTGTGGCGGTCTTATGCTTGCCAGCTTTGAAATTCGCGAGCCTGACTATGGTGTATTATCACCCGCAGCCTGGCCTCGGCTAATTATCATAATTATTAGTATTTTGAGTGTGATTTATTTGCTGCAATCCATTGGCATGCCAAAAGAGCGTAAAGATGCCACCCCAAGAAAGACTATTAGCGAATTTATTTTGTATTGGCGAAATGTGATTGCCGTTTTTTCAATTTTTGCTGTTTACCTAATTACGCTGCCTTATTTAGGCATGCTGATTGGCAACGTTTTATTTAGTTTTATCTTGCTGACTGTTCTGGGTGGCTGGAGTTCAATTTTAATGCATTTATTGGTTGCGCTTGGGGCTTCTGGAGGCATGTGGTTTTTATTCACCTTTGCGTTGGAAGTGTTCCTTCCACGCGGGTCTTTGACGGGGCTTTGATCGTCATATGGATATTTTTCTTGAAGCACTTTTTAACATAATTGATCCAATAACTTTGATTTATATGGTCATTGGTGTTGGTGCAGGGCTAATGGCTGGTTCTATTCCAGGCTTTACAATTGCAATGGCGATTGTTTTAACGCTGCCATTCACTTTTTCGATGCCACCCGCACAAGGGCTCGCAACCATGATTTCAGTTCTGGTCGGTGGTCTTTCTGGCGGCCTTATGTCTGGCATCCTAACAGGCATTCCAGGAACCCCATCTTCAGTTGCGACGACCTTTGATGGGTTTCCGATGGCGCGTAATGGTGAACCTGGCCTTGCGCTTGGCATCGGCGTTTGGTCATCATTTTGTGGCGGCATTATCTCAGCAGTTCTTCTGGTGCTGTTCGCACCCCAGCTCGCGATGGTCGGCTTAGAGTTCCAGCCTTGGGATTTTTTCATGCTGGTTATGTTTGCCTTAACTGTGACAGCATCACTAGCTGGCGAACATCTGATTAAGGGTTTGATTGCCGGTGCTGCGGGTTTGCTTATCCGGACGGTTGGCGAGGATGAAGCAGTTGGCGTTGGCCGGTTTGATTTTGGTTCTGACTATCTTTTGACAGGTTTTGATTTTATTGCAGTGTTGATTGGATTGTTTGCCTTTTCCCAGCTGCTGTCTGATTTGCGCAATCCCGTAACTGCGCGAAATGCCCTTAGCGACCGCAAACAAGTCAAGGTAAAAATAGAGCACCGTCGCGCCATCGCTATTTTGATCAAAAATTGGGTAGTGGTAATCCGTTCAGCACTGATTGGAATGTTCACAGGGATTTTGCCTGGTGCCGGCGGTTCCATCGCAAATATTCTCGCTTATGATCAAGCCAAAAAAGCAGCCAAAGATGACTCAAAATTTGGCAAGGGCGACCCACGCGGCATTATTGCGCCAGAGACATCAAATAATGCTGTTGAAGGCGGTGCACTAACCCCTCTTATGGCTCTTGGTATACCCGGTGATATCACGGCAGCAATTATGCTAGGGGCTTTACTCATGCATGATATTGTGCCCGGGCCGACTTTCATCAAGGATGAACCTGCCCTCGCTTATTCAATATACATCGCCTTTTTCTTGGCCAGCTTCATTATGATTGGTATGCAGTCAGGTGTTCTCCGCGTTTTTGTTTTGGTCACTCGAATTAAAACCTATGTGCTAGCAACAGTAATTTTGACCTTTGCAACCATCGGTGTATTTGCGCTTCATAATTCAATTGAAGATATCTGGACCTTGTTCTTCTTTGGTATCCTAGGTTTTGTTATGCGCCAATTGGGATTTCCACTAGCGCCGATGATCCTTGGTGTTGTTCTTGGTAATATTGCGGAATTAAATTTAGCTCGAGCCTTAGCAATTGACGCCGACCCTATGCTGTTTTTTGTTCGGCCTTGGTCTCTGTTCTTTGCCATTGTTGCCGTATTCTCAATGATTTTCCCAATTTATCAGAAACATCGCGATACTGGCTCGTTGATTGAGCGGCTATTTTCACCATTAGTGCTGCTTTCCCTATCATTACCATTATTCATGATGGGCGGCTTTTTGCGGACAACCCTGGCGATTGCAGCAATCGCTATTAGCAGCTTTATCCTCTGGCGCCGGTTTGGTAGCAGTAAATCAAAAGTTTAAACGCGCCACCCCTTTAATGGAATTTGGAACGGGCACTCACAATTGTCAGGGCACAAAATTAATTGTCTTGGTTCTGTTTGGAAAGGCCCTCGAGTAAAAAAGTGGCCGTATGGGTTTTATAACCGACTGTTAACTGGAAACAAATAACTGCCCTGATGCTAATTTGCGCGCAGTGCGAACCAGCCCAGCAGATCTCAGATCAAGCCCATTGTTGGTGACATCATAGTCGACAACCACGTCAATCGTTCCAGATGGATGCTCGATGGTAACTGTTGCTGGATTTGCGCTTGGCCGCGTCAATAGCCCGTCGGCAACACTGCCAGGGGTAATAGCACAAGAAGCCAGACATTGCGCACCAGTTACCGCCATCGTTGGGTGTGCTTGCCATGGCATAAAATAACGGGCAGCAATGGTGCCGCCAGCCTTTGCCGGCGCAAACACAGCAAATTTTGGTGTAACAGATTTGCGCACATCCCCCATGCCCATCGCCTTACCAGCGGCGAGCCTTACTGTTTCCATCTTAGTCATGAAGTCTTTATTGGCTTCAAGCTCTTCAACAGACTCATATCCAGAAAGTTCAAATGCGTCGGCGCGCGCGCAAACGGTTGGCATTGCGACATCCATACAGGTCACTTCAATATCATCAAATTGGTCACGAAGGTTACCCGTTGGCAACAATTTACCCGTGGCCGCACCAACAACATCCATAAATTGTAAATCAATGCGCGCAGCGGTTCCAGGCACACCATCAATGGCCGTATCGCCATCATAGCGCACAATCCCACCCGGCGTCTGCACCCTTGCCACGACCAGAGCGCCTGTATTGACAAGTTTGATCCGCACTTCGGTATGCGGATCAGTGGCTGGCATAAGCCCCATTTCAATCGCCGCTGGGCCAACACCCGATAGAATATTGCCGCAGGTTGGTTTGAAATCGACAAGCTGTTCCAACACCGAAACCTGCGCAAAGAAATAATCAATATCAGCCGAATCATCGGCAGATTGTGACAGCATCGCAACCTTGTTGGTTACGGCATTGCCGCCACCAATACCATCAATGTTCAATGGATGACCCGCGCCAACCACCTGAAGCAGGATTTTGGCAATAGCATCACGATCAGATGGCAAATCAGCTGCATTAAAATAAGGGCCGCGCGACGTGCCGCCACGCATAAACAGAAATGGAATTTCACGCTGAGCCATTTGAAGGATCCTTAACGAAAGATATATGTGGGATGCTGGCCGCTAATATTGTCATGCGACAATGCCAAGCAAGATTAGGCCAGCAAAATTATTATAATTGGTAAGAAGGCTAATGCACAATGTCCGCGCTGACAACTGTTGTCATATGTGCGCCACCATATATACGCCGCCATATATACAAGGCAAAATTTCTGTATAGACTGATAGTTGGCGGTTTCATTTCGGCACCACCACCGGTCATCTTTTTAAGGGGTAAAATACGATGCGTAACAGCGGTATTGGGTTTATCGGCCTCGGCCAAATGGGGCTTGGCATGGCCAATAATCTGGCCAAAATCGCCGCACCATTTTACGCTTATGACGCGGTGCCAGCCGCCACTGACAGGCTGGATGGCGACGATATCATCATTGCCGGCACAATTGGCAATCTGGCGGCGAATTGTCATCTCATATTCCTATGCCTTCCATCTGCCAAAGAGGTGAATGAGGTAATTTTTGGCGCTGGTGGTATTGCAGAATCGGTACAAGGTGATCTTGCCATTATCGACACCTCAACAATTGACCGCCTTGAGGCCATTGCCATCCATGATCAATTGGCAAGCCGTAGCATTACCTATGCTGATTGTCCGATTTCCGGCCTTCCCTTTCGCGCCACAGACGGCACATTGACCTTGATGTTTGGCGGCAACAAATCCTTATTTGATCGGGCCAAGCCCCAGCTTGATGCGATGGGCGAATTTATCGTCTATTGCGGCGAAAGCGG
>JABJBD010000189.1 GCA_018668795.1 Candidatus Puniceispirillum sp.
CGCGTACCAGCCAGCAATTGCCCCATATCAAGGGCATAGATCACGGCATTCGTCAGCACATCTGGCACCTCACCATTATAAATTCGCAAGGCCAGACCTTCGGCAATTGCTGTCTTGCCAACACCCGGATCACCAACATAAAGCGGGTTGTTCTTGGTGCGGCGACACAACACCTGAATCGTACGGTCAACTTCACGGTCACGACCGATCAACGGGTCAATGCGCCCATTCGCGGCCTTGGCAATCAGATTAACCGCATATTGACTAAGCGGATCACTTCCAGAATCGTCAATCTGTTCACCCTCAGCCTGATCTTCAGCACCGCGGGCGATATTGCCATCCTTGCCGTGGCTAAGAAAAGACACCGCATCAAGTCGGGTCATGTTAAGCGACTTTAAAAACCATACAGCATGGCTTTCACGTTCGGAAAAGATCGAGACCAGAACATTAGCACCGGTGGCAACTTCACGGCCTGATGACTGGGTGTGGATAATCGCGCGCTGGATAACGCGCTGGAAAGACGCTGTTGGTTGCACATCAAGCGCATCCTTACTGCTGACAATCGATTCGAGTTCGACTTCAATATATTCTTCTAATTTGCGAGATAGTTCTTGAATATCAACATTACAGGCACTCAAAACCTCAAGCGCGTCGCTATCTTCGGTCAAGGCAAGTAACAGATGTTCAAGCGTTGCAAATTCATGCGCACGCGTTGTCGCGTTCGACATGGCACGGCGTAGGGACTCTTCCAGTTCACGAGACAGCATTTACCCTATTCCTTTTCCAATTGAAGTTGCAACGGATGTTCTTTCTGGCGTGCATATTCCATAGTCTTGCTGGCTTTGGTTTCCGCGATTTCAAAGCTATATATGCCGCAAATACCGACACCACGTTGGTGGACATTAAGCATGATCTGTGTCGCTTCTTCGGCAGTCCGACCAAAGAAATGCTGCAATACATGAACAACAAATTCCATCGGTGTATAATCGTCATTCATCATCACGACTTTATACATTGACGGTTTCTTTGTTTGCGTTCGGCTTTCCAGAATAATCTGGCCCGAACCCCCATCATGTTTTTTGTCTTTATCTGTCATAATCTGCTCGCTGGCATGGACGAATGCCGCACCTTTATCTTACTACATTTAACATTATAACCAAATTACCCGATATCGCTACATATCGCTGATCACATTTATGATATTGGCATTAAATAGCGCTGGAAAAGGGGTTGAATTAAAAAAAATCATGTCTTAGAGCCTAATTGAAAACATCAATTAAGAAAAAGGTGAATTTTTCGCTAAGATTCTTGATTGAAACCTTAATTCCGGTATGATTCCTGCACAAGTAGATTACGTTAACGCGCCGGTTGCGGTGCTTGTCAGGAAAGTATTTTATGGCTGTTATAAATATCTGCTTAACTGCTATGACCGAAGCCAAAGCACATCTGGGCAGGTCGATTCTTTCTGGCATAATGCCCGATGTAACATTCAAAAGTCTGCGGCGATTCATAATGTTTCTGATGCTGTCTTGTGGTGTTGTGGCATGGCCGCAATATGCTATGGCGTCCAAATACGCATCTATCGTTATCAATGCTGACAATGGCCGGGTTATGTATGCTCGCAATGCCGATGCCATGCGCTATCCGGCATCATTAACCAAGATCATGACGCTATATCTGCTATTTGAAGAAATCAAATCTGGCCGTATGGATATGGACTCGCGGATCGGCGTGTCCAAACTTGCCGCCAGCCGTTCGCCATCAAAACTATATCTAAAACCTGGACAGTCAATCAGTGCCGAACAAGCTATTTATGCACTTGTCACCAAATCGGCCAACGATGTGGCAACCGCCGTTGCCGAATCCATTTCGGGAACCGAGCTCAGCTTTGCCAAGCGGATGACCCGTAAAGCGCGCGCTTTGGGTATGCGTAAAACAGTATTTAAAAACGCCTCTGGATTGCCGCATAGTCAGCAAAAATCAACAGCCCGTGACATGGCGCGGCTGGCTATTGCCATGCGCCGCGATTTTCCACGATTATATAGTTATTTCAGCACCCAGAGCTTTAACTGGAAAGGCCGGAAATTTGGCAACCACAACAAATTACTGGCGCATTATTCTGGAACCGATGGAATCAAAACCGGCTATATAAATGCCTCGGGTTTCAATCTGGTTGCGTCTGTTGAACGGCATGGTGTGCGGCTAATCGGTGTTGTCTTTGGCGGCAAAACATCACGGTCCCGCGATGCACATATGATGAAAATTCTGGATGCGCAGTTTAAACGTGCAAAACCTGCCGCAATCAGCACGCAGGTTGCCGCCGTCAATATTCCGCAAAAATTACCAAAATCTCCACCTGAGCGTGGCTCACTTATCAAAGTAAGACGGCTTGCCAAACAGCCATTACCCAAAGAAGAATTTCTGGACGCGCCTGAACAAGACAAACGCCCTAGTGCCAGCAAAAGAGCCGCATCCGACATCATGCCTGCTATCATGATTGACGAAGTCTGGAGTGTACAGATTGGCAGTTTTGCCCAGCGCGTCAATGCCCACCGCGCCGCTGCCAAAGCGCGCCGGATGGCCGATAATGTGCTTGGCATGACACCGGCAAGGCTGACATTGGTGACAAGTGGCGATATGCCTTTATGGCGTGTGCGGTTTCACGATCTTGACGAAACCCAGGCACGGTCTGCCTGTGCGGTGCTATTTGCCGAAGGAAGCCCATGCATTGCCGTGCGTGAGCAAATCCGCAATACCAGCTGATCTGAAAATATCAGTGGATCTGATTATGCCAGCAAATCTGAAAATATCAGTGGATCTGATTATGCCAGCGGATTTGATTATGCCAGCGGATTTGATTATGCCAGCGGATTTGATTATGCCAGTGGATTTGATTATGCCACTATCTTAAATCATTGGCGTTACTAATATACACACATGCAATCATGGCTTGAAAAAATCATCCAGATGCGGCACCGCCGAATCGGGCGTACCCCACAGCGGATGACTGATGGCAAAAATCTGCCCCCGCACCCTTAGCATATCATTATCATCAAGCGCGCCGGGGGCAATCGATGTCCGCCCCTCGCCATGCATCCGATAGAACATGCTGGATCCGCAGGTGGTGCAAAAGCCGCGCTTGGCCCAGCTGGAACTATCATACCAGCGCAAGGCGGATGATGATGACGTGATCTTAAAACAATGGTCAGGCACCGATGTTGCGGCCCAGCTTGTGCCAGAAATTCGGCGGCAATCATCGCAATGGCAAATCAAAAGCGGCGTTAATGGCCCAATCAGGCGAAAGCGTACCGCCCCACAATGACAGCCACCATCAAAATATTTATTCTCGGTTCCAGCAATCGTCTCCAGCATCTGCGCCCTCCATTTCAAACCTATAATGCCTGATAATGGTTAACAAAAAGTGTGCAGAAACATATTTTTGACGATATTTTGCGAAATGTTTCACGTGAAACATTTCGTGAACAAATATATTTAAAATGGTGATACAGCGTTTTTGAAGGTTTGAATCTGTATCTGGATTGCATCTGAAACTGTGTCTGGATTTATGTTTTTGAAGTCTAAGGGCCAGAGTATAGCTGTTCGGAATATAGCTGTTCGGATTATCTATTTGGTCAATTCAGTTTCGACAAGACGCGCCCAATAGCTAGCCCCCAAGGGCAGAAGATCATCATTAAAATCATAGCACGCATTATGCAGATTTCCATCAGCCTTTGGTTGACCAGCGCCAAGCCAGATATAGGCCCCCGGTTTTTCTTCAAGCATAAAGGCAAAATCTTCGGACGCCATCGACGGTTCGATGTCAGTGACAATTTTATCATCACCCAAAACCAAGGCCGCGACAGTGGCAGCGCGATCCGCTTCGGCCAGATGATTCACCGTCGGCGGATAACCAGCGATCCAGTCAAGTTCCAGCCCGCATCCATATGTCGCGGCAGTGGTGGCGGCAATCTCACGAATCGATGTTTCCAGCAAAGTGCGCACATCCGCCGAAAAGGTGCGTGCGGTTCCTGCCAGCCGCGCGGTACCCGGAATAACATTAAAGGCACTACCAGCTTCAAAAATCGTAACTGAGACAACGGCTGGTGACAAAGGGGAAACACGGCGCGAAACAATCGTTTGCAAGGATTGCACCAGCGCCGCACCACATATAATTGGGTCAACGCCCTGATGCGGCATAGCCCCATGCGCGCCAACACCATTGAGACGAATTTCGAACATATCAGCGGCCGCCATACAGGCACCCCGATGCACCCCAACGGTGCCAACATCAACCCCCGGCCAGTTATGCATACCCCATACCGTTTGCATGTCGAACTGCGTGAAAAGGCCATCTTCGGCCATTGCCTTGGCACCAGCACCTTCTTCTTCGGCAGGCTGGAAAATGAAATAGACCGTACCGTCAAAATTCCTTGTTTCCGACAGATATTGCGCCGCGCCCAACAGCATGGTCGAATGACCATCATGGCCGCAGGCGTGCATACGTCCGGGTATTTGTGACGCATGTTCAAATTCGTTCATTTCTTGCATCGGCAAAGCGTCCATATCAGCGCGCAAACCAATAGCCGCTGTGCTGTCACCAGTGCCACGCAAAACCCCAACAACACCTGTTTTACCCATACCGCGATGCACCTCAATACCAAAGGATTCGAGTTTTTCGGCGATAAAATCAGAAGTCCAGACTTCCTCATAGGCGATTTCAGGATGCGTATGCAAAAGATGGCGCCAGCCACGCATATCTTCATGACGGTCAGCGATTGAATTTATAACAGCCATTTGGCACTCCTCACGTCTTTAAGCTGACAATAGCATAAAGTGGCAGGCCGATGCTGGCCATGCGCAATAGTGGCATAATCGCCGCAGGCGTCAAGCCAAAGCAAATATGATATTTAGTGTAACATAATTTATGTTTTTGATATGGGTTTTGAAGCTGAATTTGCTATTCTTAAGGTGCAAGAATTGTTATTGACTATCGGGCTGCGCCAAAGTTGTGCGGTAGTTACGTATGACTTTGTTACGCATGTCGAAAGAAACAAAACCCGCGTCGGTGCCAAGACAGGTATCGAAGTGACCAAAGCGCACTGTGGCGCTGTATTTACCATGTAGCGCCCCCTTTGGGTGACAGGGACAACATGGCGTTTAAGGGAGTAGATGACATGGCCGGAAACCAGCCTGATCGAGGTAATCGCGGACTACCAGGCGGCAAACCAAAATATTCTGCCTTTGCCCTTGCGCGGCAATCGATGAGCTATCATCAGGACTGGCAACGCGCCTGGCGCGACGCCGAACCTAAAGCGGAATATGATGCGGTTATTATCGGCGGTGGTGGCCACGGGCTGGCAACAGCCTATTATCTGGCGGCAGTGCATGGCATGACCAATATCGCCGTGATTGAAAAAGGCTGGCTTGGCGGCGGCAATACAGGCCGTAACACCACCATCATCCGTTCAAATTATCTATGGGATGAGTCAGCTGCGATCTATGAACATTCTATGAAATTGTGGGAAGGTCTGTCACAGGACATTAATTTCAATGTGATGTTTTCCCAGCGCGGCGTTCTGACAATCGCGCATAGCGAACATGAAGTGCGCGAAATGTCGCGACGGGTTCATGCAATTCGTCTAAATGGCATTGATTCAGACATTCTGGGACCAAAGGAAATCAAGGCCTTTGTTCCCTGTATCAATATTGACCAGTCAATCCGCTATCCGGTTATGGGTGGTTTCCTGCAGAAGCGCGGTGGTACCGCACGGCATGATGCGGTGGCGTGGGGATATGCGCGCGCCGCAGATGATCTGGGCGTTGACATCATTCAGAAATGTGAAGTGACTGGACTGCGCCGTCAGGGACGCAAGATTGTCGGGATCGAAACAACACGCGGCTATATCAAAACCAACAAGGTCGGCTGTGTTGTTGCAGGTCATTCGAGTGTTGTTGCCGAAATGGCAGGCATCCGTTTGCCATTGGCCAGCCGCCCTTTGCAAGCTTTGGTGTCGGAACCAATTAAGCCAATATTGGATACCGTCATCATGTCAAATGCGGTGCATATGTATATAAGCCAATCAGATAAAGGCGAAATGGTGCTTGGTGCCGGCGTGGATAAATATAATTCCTATGCCCAGCGCGGGTCATTTCCCGTTCCCGAGCATATGCTGGCCGCCGCCGTTGAGTTGTTTCCAGTATTGTCGCGACTGCGCATGTTGCGGCATTGGGGCGGGATCGTTGATACCTGTCCAGACGCATCACCAATTATTTCAAAAACCAATATTGACGGGTTGTATTTCGATTGTGGCTGGGGCACTGGCGGCTTTAAAGCCACACCGGGATCAGGCCATGTTTTTGCCGATCTGATTGCCAATGACCGACCCAACAAGATTGCCGCACCCTATTCGCTTGACCGCTTCCAAACCGGATTGCTGATTGACGAACATGGCGCTGCTGGCGTGGCACATTAGGGAACAGGAGACCGACCTTGCTGATTATTGATTGTCCCCATTGTGGCCCGCGCGAAGAAGCCGAATTTGCCTGTGGTGGTGAAGCCCATATCGCCCGCCCCTTAGCCGAAAACAGCATCACTGATGCCGAATTCGCCGATTATCTGTTTCTGCGTGATAATCCCAAAGGGTTGTTTCTGGAACGCTGGCGGCATACGGCCGGATGCCGCCGCTGGTTCAATGTGGCGCGCGATACGGTAAGCCATGAGATCGTTGAAATATACCCGATGGGAGCATTACCAAAAAGCAAGTCTGCAGCCAGCACCTTTAAAAATAGCTGGCGGCGCCATAGCCCAGCCGAAAAAGCAGCAACGCCAAAGACAGTGGCCAGCAAAGGGAGAGTTCGGTAATGGCGTTTGGAAAGACAAAAACACCTGCACCGCAACCATGTCGCAAGGCTGACAATGGGCGGATTAACCGTGCCAAAAGCATCAGCTTTACCTTTGATGGTAAAGATTATCAGGGCTATGAGGGGGATACGCTTGCTTCGGCCTTGCTGGCCAATAATGTGCATCTTGTGGGGCGCTCATTCAAATATCATCGCCCGCGTGGCATTCTGTCAGCTGGGTCGGAAGAACCAAATGCGCTGATCCGCCTTGGCAAAGGCGCTTATGCCGAACCAAATCTGCGCGCTACCCAGATCGAATTATTCGATGGGCTTTATGCCGAAAGCCAGAATCGCTTTCCATCATTGGACTTTGATGTGGGCGCGGTAAATTCGCTTCTTGCCCGATTTTTTCCAGCCGGTTTTTACTATAAGACCTTTATGTGGCCAGCATCATTATGGATGACCTATGAGCATGTGATCCGTAATGCCGCCGGCCTAGGTAAAGTAGCCGATGACCATAATGACCCAGATCGTTATGAAAAAACCAATGCCCATTGTGATGTTCTGATCGCTGGTGGTGGTGCCAGCGGCCTGATGGCAGCTTTGCAAGCAGGACGCAGTGGTGCCCGTGTTATTCTGGCCGATGAACAGAATGAATTTGGCGGCTGGTTGCTAAGTGAGAATGAAGTCGAGATTGACGATGAGCCAGCCAGCGCGTGGATTGCCAAGACCGTGGCCATATTAGCCGCCATGCCCGACGTGACCTTGCTGCCGCGCACTACGGTTTTCGGCTATATGGACAGTAACTATCTGACGCTGAATGAACGGGTGACGGATCATCTGGGTGAACGTCCAGCGCATCTGCCACGTCAACGTTTGTGGAAAGTTCGTGCCAAGCAGGTGGTTCTGGCGCAAGGCGCACATGAACGCCCATTGGTCTTTAGCGGCAATGATCTGCCTGGTGTAATGATGGCAGGTGCCGTACGTAGCTATATCAACCGTTATGGCGTTGTGCCAGGCAACCGCACTGCTGTCTTCACCAATAATGATGATGCGTATAAAACCGCGCTGGCCCTTCATGAATCCGGCGCTTATGTGACGGTGATCGATTTGCGCCCAGACCCGCGTGGGGCATTGATAACAGCCGCAAAGCGGGCTGGTATCGATGTTTTGACTGGTCATGCGGTAACGATTGCGCATGGGGCGAAACGGATCGCGCGTATCGAAGTGGCACCTGTCAATAAAGATGCCACCAAGGTGGTTGGCGATCAGCTTCATCTTGATGTCGATCTGCTGGCAATTTCGGGGGGATTGTCCCCTGCCGTGCATTTGCATTCACAGGCGCGCGGTAAATTACAATGGGACGATACAAAGCTGTGCTTCAAGCCTGCAAGCGTGCATGAAGCCTGTTTCAATGCTGGTGCGTGTAATGGCACTTTTGATCTGGCCAGCGCGATGAAAGACGGTATGCGAAGCGGCACCAAGGCAACGATTGCCGCCGGTTTTAAATGCGCGGATGTTGATATTCCGTTTGTTGATATGCCCAAGCAAAGCTGGCGGCCATTGCCAGCGTGGAAAATCGCCAATGGCCATGATGCCGGAAAAGGCCCTAAAGCCTTTGTCGATTTTCAGAATGATGTGACCGCAACGGATATTGGCATAGCCGCGCGCGAAGGCTATCAGTCAGTCGAGCATCTGAAGCGTTACACCACTATGGGTATGGGCACCGATCAGGGCAAAACGTCAAATATCAATGCGTTGGCGATTCTGGCGGATGCGCTGGGTAGCGAAATTCCCGAAGTGGGCACAACAACCTTTAGAATGCCCTATACGCCAACCAATATAGGTGCGATTGCGGGCCGCGATATTGGCACCTTGTTTGACCCGGTAAGAGTGACCTGCATGGATGACTGGCATCGCGCCGCCGGTGCCAGATTTGAGCATGTTGGACAATGGATGCGCGCATGGTATTATCCGAAAGAAGGCGAAAGCATGTCGGATGCGGTTAATCGCGAAGTACGCGCCGCCCGGGTAAGTGCCGGTATCCTTGATGCGTCAACGCTTGGCAAGATTGATATCCAAGGCAAGGACGCTGCCGAATTTTTGAACCGTATCTATACCAATGGCTGGTCAAAGCTGGCGATTGGCAAATGCCGCTATGGGCTTATGCTCAAGGATGATGGCATGGTGATGGATGATGGCGTCACCACACGGCTGGGTGAAAATCATTTTCATATGACCACAACAACTGGTGGCGCGGCTGGTGTTCTGGACTGGATGGAAGAATGGCTACAGACCGAATGGCCGGACTTGGATGTGTATCTGACCTCGGTCACCGAGCAATGGGCGGTTGCCACCCTGTCAGGACCAAAGGCCGCTACGATTTTGAAAGATGCGCAGATCGATATTGACCTGACGCCAGGCAATTTCCCGTTCATGTCGATGCAAAAATGCCATATTGGCGGTATTCCCGCGCGGATATTCCGCATTTCCTTTACTGGCGAGCTATCGTTTGAAATCAATGTTCATGCACGGCATGGGCTGGCGCTGTGGACACATTTGATGAAGGCTGGCAAAGCCCATGATATTACCCCCTATGGCACCGAAGCCATGCATGTATTGCGTGCCGAAAAGGGCTTTATCATTGTCGGGCAAGAAACCGACGGGTCAGTGACGCCACAGGATCTGAATATGGACTGGATTGTGTCCAAACAGAAAGCCGACTTTATTGGCAAGCGAGCATTAGCACGGCAGTCAATGGCGCTGGAAAACCGTAAACAGCTGGTTGGTTTGCAAACCAAAGATCCAAAACGGGTGATCCCCGAAGGCGCGCATGTCGTGGTTGATCCAAATCAGCCAATGCCAATGGAGATGCTGGGTCAGGTTACATCGTCTTATTATTCGCCAAATGTGAACAGGTCAATTGCCATGGCCATGCTGAAAGGTGGCCATAAAATGATGGGCCAGACTGTTTATCTGCCGATGCTGGATGGCGATGTCATTGAAGCCGAAATAACCGATACCGTGTTTTTTGATCCAAAGGGAGAGCGTATCGATGGCTAATAATGCTGTTCAAATTCATGCTGTTCAAATTCCAGGACGCACCCCCATGTCGGGACGCGATTCTGTAAATCTGCCTAATCCAGATGGTGGCGATATCGGGCTTCACATGCGCGAGCTAAAGCATCTTGGCAAATTGAATATCCGTGGTGGCAAGGCGATCAATGCGATTGTCAATACAGCCACCGGATGTAATCTGCCACGTAACGCCAATAGCTATGTGTCGGCAGGCGAACGACATGTTGTATGGCTGGGACCAGATGAGTTTTTGATTCTGTGTGAAGCTGGTAAGGAAAGCGAATTACACGGCATCATCACATCGGAAATCAAAAACGGGCAGCATGCCGCGATTACCAATGTCACCGATAGCCTGTGTGCGTTTCACCTGTCTGGCCCAGCTTTGTTGAAGGTATTG
Source organism: Candidatus Puniceispirillum sp. (assembly GCA_018668795.1). GTDB lineage: Bacteria > Pseudomonadota > Alphaproteobacteria > Puniceispirillales > Puniceispirillaceae > Puniceispirillum. The sequence goes on from JABJBD010000189.1 coordinate 10,316, forward strand.
GCAAAGGGATGTGCGCTTGATCTATATCCAAGCCAGTTTAAGGCAGGTAACGCCGCCCAGACATTGTTATCGCATGCCGCGGTCACGCTGATGGCGATGCCAGATGGCAGCATGACAATTTTGTGCCGGACAAGTTTTGCCGCCTATCTGCTTGACTGGATGACCGATGCCGCATTGGAATATGGGTTTAGCTTTAAAGGCTAGATGAATATTTTGGTGAGTACCTAGAAATCGCTGTCGGGCAGGTCTTCCATGCGGGTGGCGATAAAGGCGCGTAATTCTTCAGCCTTGGCCGGATCAAGGGCCGGTGCCTGATAGGAATCCAGCATCTCGACAACACGTTTGCGCGCGCGTTCGTTGCTGTCGATCGACCCTTCGGCTGACCATTGCTCATAGGTCGTGTTGTCAGCCAGTTCGGAACGCCAGAAAGCGGTTTCGAAATTCGCCTGCGTATGGCTGGATCCCAGAAAATGCTGACCAGGGCCGGTTTCGCGCAACGCATCCATCGCCTGACCATTTTCACTGACATCAATGCCCGCAACAAGATCCTGCATCATGGTCAGCTGATCCGCATCAAGCAATAGCTTGGCATAATCGGCTACCAGACCGCCTTCCATCCAGCCGCCAGCATGCAGAACGAAATTAACCCCGCCCATGACCGTGGGAATGATCGTATGTGTCGATTCATACGCCGATTGCGAATCAGGCGTCTTTGACCCGGTCAATGATCCACCCGAGCGGAACGGCACATTCAACCGCCGCGCCAGTTTGGCACAGGCATAAAGCACCTTGGCAGGTTCCGGCGTGCCAAAGGTTGGAGCGCCTGTCTGCATCGACATCGAACTGGCAAAACTGCCAAAGATGACCGGAGCGCCCGGATTAACCGCCTGGGTAAAGGCAATGCCGCTGATCGCTTCGGCAAGTGTCTGTGCCAAGGTGCCAGCAACGGATACTGGCGACATCGCCCCTGCTAGAATGAAGGGTGCTGTAATGACTGCCTGATTGTTACGCGCATAGACTTTGAGTGCGCCCAGCATCGTATCATCCCATGTCATTGGCGAATTGGCGTTAATCAGACTGGTGACAACGGTGTTTTCGGCAACAAAATCGGCACCAAATAATATTTTCGACATTTCGACTGTATCGTTAGCGCGGCTAGGCGCCGTGACCGACCCCATATAGGGCTTATCAGACAGGCTTTGATGCGCATAGATCATTTCAAGGTGACGCTTGGTAATCGGCACATCAACTGGTTCGCACACGGTACCACCCGAATGATGAAATCCGGGGTGCATATAGACCAGCTTCACGAAATTACGGAAATCTTCTATGGTTGCATAGCGGCGCTCGCCTTCAAGGTCGCGGACAAAGGGCGGGCCATAAACCGGCGCAAAGACTGTCTTGTTACCGCCAATTTCAACCGAACGTTCGGGGTTGCGCGCATGCTGGGTAAAGCTGGATGGCGCGGTGGCGCATAGCTGGCGGGCAAGACCACGCGGGAAGCGAACACGCTCGCCTTTAACATCAGCGCCAGCATTACGCAGAATATCAAGTGCCTCTGGATCATCACGAAAATCAATGCCAATTTCTTCGAGAATTGTTTCGGCATTATGTTCGATTATTTCGGTGGCTTCCTCGCTTAAGATATCGACCGGTTCAATATGCCGGGTGATAAAGGGGGCTGATTTGCCACCCGCACTTGCCGCCCGCATCTGGCGACGCGCATCACGGCCGCCACCACGACGACTTTTTCTTTCACTGGCCTGTGTTTCAGACATTATCTACCCTCGCCTTTATACATTGCCATCACCTTTTATTAAGCGCGCAGTTTTTCGTTATCCGGATCGTAAGGCGACTCTTCAATGACAGTCACTTGCAGGCGTTGATCCAGCACATCAATGAGTAAACCGGTACCAACAGCCGCCAGATCAGGTCGCACCATAGCAATCGCCAATGATTTATCAAGCCTGAAGCCATAACCGCCGCTTGTCGCCCGTCCGATAACAGTGCCATCAGGCGTCATGATCGGGTTATTGCCAATCGCATCAGCATCAGTTGTGTCATGCACCTCTAATGTGACAAGCGTATTCTTAAAGCCATCAGCCTGCCAAGCGGCCAGATTTTTCTGACCTTTGAAATCACCCTTGTTTAAATGCACAAAGCGCTGCAACCCACTTTCAAGGGCGGCATATTCAATCGACAATTCGGTACCAACAAGTCGGTATGATTTTTCCAAGCGCATCGCATCCATCGCACGGATACCAAATGGCTTGATGCCAAATTCGGCACCTGCCTTCATGATCGCATCAAAGATGTGATTCTGATATTCGATGGGGTGGTGCAATTCCCAGCCAAGTTCACCAACAAAATTCATCCGGAATGCCATTGCCGGTGCCAGACCAACATCAATCATCTGACCGGATAGCCATGGAAAAGCTTCGTTGTTGAGATCAGAACGTGTGATCTTGGCAAGAAGATCACGCGATTTCGGTCCGGCAAGAACCAGAACACCAACTGCATTGGTGATGTTATCAAAGCGCACCGACCCATCATCTGGCATGTGCTTTTTAAGCCAGTCATGGTCAAGGCGCTGGTTCGCACCTGCCGATACAAGATAGAAGCTGTCAGCACTTTCACGTTGGACGGTAAATTCAGAATGGACACCGCCCCGATCAGTCAGCGCGTGACACAAAGCAACACGGCCAATTTTCTTGGGTAATTTATTAGCGACAAGATAGTCCAGAAAAGCTTCGGCACCGGGGCCAGACACACGCGCCTTGGCAAAGGCACTCATATCAAGAAGGCCAACATTTTCTGAAACATTTTTAACTTCATTGCCGACATGTTCAAACCATTTGGAACGGCGGAATGACCAGTCATCAACAGCCTCAACACCGTCAGGGGCAAACCAGTTCGCACGCTCCCAGCCAAATTTCTGGCCAAATACTCCGCCAAGTGCCTTTAGCCGATCATAGCAAGGCGCAGTACGTAAGGGGCGGCCTTCTTCGCGCTCTTCATCCGGATAATGGGTGGTAAAGACATTCGCATAGGCTTCTTCATTCTTGACCTTGAGGTAAGATTGCGTTGTGTAACTGCCGTAACGACGTGGATCAACGCCAAGCATATCAATGGTTGGCTCGCCTTCGACGATCCATTCGGCAAGCTGCCAGCCAGCACCACCAGCGGCAGTGATGCCAAAGCTGTGACCTTCATTCAGCCAGAAATTAGGTACATCCCATGCCGGACCGATAATCGGATTACCATCAGGTGTATAAGCAATCGCGCCATTATAGACCTTTTTGACACCTAGCTCGCCAAAAATTGGCACCCGATGCATCGCCCATTCGATATGCGGTTCAAGCCGTTCCAGATCTTCTTGAAACAGTTCGTATTCGGAATCATCGCTAGGACCATCAACGTAACAGGCAGGTGCATTTTTTTCATAAGGCCCCAGAATCAGACCACCAGCCTCTTCACGCATATACCATTGGCCGTCTGAGTCACGAAGAACGCCCATTTCCGGTTCACCAGCGTCATGACGTGCTTTGATGTCTGGATGCGCTTCGGTAACGATATACTGA
>JABJBD010000028.1 GCA_018668795.1 Candidatus Puniceispirillum sp.
ACGTCGTTGTACCGCTCGCAGCAGTACCGGCGACAGAAAAAGTGCGTGTGGCTACTGAAGCGCCGATAACAACATCAGCAACATCTGAATTAGAGGTGGACATCACATACTCGCCAAGCCCTTGTGGACGGACATCTTCGATGGAGAGTGTTGCAGTGTCGTTAGCTGTAAAGCCGATCTGGAAGGTCGTATCTTGAAATTCGCCATTGAGCATTTTAACGCCATTGAAACGGCTGCTCTCAGCAATACGACCAAGCTCATTCTGCATCGCCGTAATTTCATTGTTAATAGCCTGACGATCTTGGCCTGTGTAGACCCCGTTTGCCGCTTGAACTGATAGTTCGCGCATCCGGTGCAAGATCTGTGACACTTCCTCGAGTGAGCCTTCGGCCGTCTGCGTCAAAGATATCGCATCAGCAGCATTTCGAATGGCCGCTTCAATCCCTTTGATTTGCGAGGTCATTCTATTCACGATAGAAGCCCCGGCCGCATCATCGACCGCATGGTTCAACCGCAGACCCGATGAGATCCGCTCGAGCGCTTTGTTCATAGACCCTTCCTTATTCGTAAGGTGATATAGGGTCGTCACCGAAGCCATGTTTGTATTGATCTTACTCATATCATTCGCCAATCCACAAATTTTTGACTAATAGAAACCGTGCAAACACCGTGCCAAACCTGAAAGGCTTTTCCGGAAATGCTATTTTTTTCAATAAAGGTACCAATCCCAACCTTCTTGGATTGATCTTGTCTGGATTTTTTATCCGGGGGCTGGCCCCACCTTCATTAAAAAGCAAACTTTGCATCTTCTTTTCCACATCGTTTTGACACCCAAAAAACTTGCAATCCGCGTGCCAAAACTGTGCCCATTTGAAAAAGTGGTAGAAAACCAATATTTATGGAGTGGATTTATCGTGAATATGGCTGTCAAAAATCTGTCATGACCAATTCTGCATAACAAAAGGCCGCAGCCCTATCGAATAGCTGCGGCCCAATGACATAAATGGCAAACCGGTTGGTGACGGCCCTAACGCCGCAAATTAACGGATAAAATCAAACAGGCTTTGCTGGCCAATTTTGGCAAATGCCTGCTGGGCTGCATCACGGTTTGTCAATTGCGCCTGCAATGTCGTGACAAGTTGCGCAAGATCAGCGTCATTAATCTTGGAAATATCTTTGGTAACAACCATGGTTCGGGTTGTTAGCGCCTCAAGCTGAACCGTTGCCTTTGTGCCATAAGCGCCAAGGCGGGTTTGCTGCAAGCTCAAATGATCCATCGCGGCACGCATATTTTCCAAATTTGTGCCAAGAAGTTGATCAACATCAGCCAAAGAACGAGTGCTGCCAACCGCTTTGCCAGCTTCATCAATTGGGGTAAACTCCAGTTTTGACAAAACTTCACTATCAGCGCCATCCTGTCCTTTTATCTGAATGCCGCTAATTGAAATATTGCCACTCTCAGAGTCGCTAAGTTTAATTGTCTTACCATCCGCCTCAACACTGGCGGTAATTCCGGTTGCTGGTGTATGAATATTAATATCATTGACAATTTTCTGAAGATTTCCTGACTCAGCCGTTGTTGTTACATCAACGGAACCTTTTGCGCCAGCAAGTGAAAATGACCAGCTTTGTGGCATTTCAGGAAGCACAAAATTCAGCCGCGCATTTGATTGAGCATTGCCAACATCGGATAAAGCTACAGTTGAACGAATTGCATTTTTAGCCTCATTAATGACATCAAAAATACCCTTTGGCCCATTATCAGTGGGCACCCGCATAAAGGCTGAGCCGCCATCAACACTGGTCGCAACATTCATATTTTCAGAAATCTGCAACGCATGAACACCGCGATCACCATTGTATGTAATTGACCCATCTGGCTCTTTGACGAATGCAACATTGGCAGTGTTAAAACCTGAAAACAGGCTTTGCCCCTGCGCATCTCTTGTATTGGCCAAATCCAGAACTGTTTCTGATAATTGGTCTATCTCGGTCAAAATTGCATCGATACTAAAGCCGTCATAAATGCCGTTACCAGCCTGCGTTGTAAGCTCCGTAATGCGTGTTAAAACATTGATGCTTTGCTGCAATGTCTGATCACCAAGTTCGAGACGACCTTGGGCGACTTCGGCATTATTCTGAAAGCGCTCAAGAATTTGCTTTTGCTCGCGTGCTGCCGAGAGGCGCACCGCAGCAACCGGATCATCTGACGCTCGGATAATATTATTACCGCTAGCAACACGTTCTTGTAGATCTTGGATATTCTCGTTCAGCTTGCCAAATTGTCGGACCTGCTGTTCATTGAATAATTTTGAACTAATTTGCATGGCTC
>JABJBD010000026.1 GCA_018668795.1 Candidatus Puniceispirillum sp.
ATGCCACTTCTTGATATGATGGCGCGCATATTCGCGCCGCTTGCCAGTTTGATTGACGATCTGCATACATCGGACGAAGAACGCGATGCCACCCGCATGGCGCTGGTCGCCGCGCAGAATCAGGCGTTGGCACTGACCCTTGATCTGGAACGTGAAAAGCTGGCCGCGCGCGCCAGCCTGATTGCTGCCGAAATTGGTGGACAGTCATGGATGCAACGTAACTGGCGCCCGATCACGATGCTGAGCTTTCTGGTGCTGGTGATCCTTGATTCGTTTGGCCTGCTGGTATTTCGCCTGTCGGATGAGGCATGGTTGCTGTTGCAGATTGGTCTTGGCGGCTATGTGGTGGGGCGAAGTGCCGAAAAAATGCTGCCAGCTATCAGGGTGGGTGGGCATAAAGGTCATGCTGGGCAAGGTGGGCAAGGTGCGCATCATGAATAGGGCTTGGCCCCGACATATACGTACAAATGATCATGATCTGGCCGCCATGCTGGAACGGCATGAAGGGCGGCGCACGCATCCCTATCGCGATATTGTTGGCAAGCTGACTATCGGGGTGGGGCGCAATCTGGATGATCGTGGTTTAAGCGCGGATGAAATCGACATGCTGTTGGCACATGATATTGCCATTGCCCGCGCCGCGTGCCAGGCATTATTTCCGGCCTTTGACGGATTTCATTACAAACGTCAGGCGGGGATGATATCGATGGCGTTTAATCTGGGGCAAACAAGGCTGGCTGGATTCCGGCGTATGCGCGCCGCGATTAATGATGGTAACTGGATAGATGCCAGCAATGAGGCATTGGATAGCTATTGGGCGCGCCAAGTTGGCCATCGTGCTGTTGAGGTTGCCGCACTTTTGCGATCACCTGATAAAGCTGGATGAAGCCAGCCAGCGAAAACAGACTTTACGTACGCCGGAAAGCGGCAAAGGCGGCGGCCTCGCGTAGCGCATGTGCTAGTTCGGCTTGGTTGGGCGCGTCAAAAATGGTCAAAGCGGCCTTGGCCTTATTGGCATATGACGTGGCGGCTTCCAGCGATGCTTCAATCGCCTTGTGATGCGCCATAATAGACTGTGCCTTGGCAAAATCTTCGGCGGCAAAGTTGCCATCACCCATCGTGCGATGCCAGAAACCACGCTCTTCGTCATTGGCTTTCTGATAGGCCAGAATAACCGGCAAGGTGATTTTCTGGTCAAGGAAGTCATCACCAGCGTTTTTGCCCATTTGCGCACTATCAGCTGTATAATCTAGCGCGTCATCCATGATCTGGAATGCCAGTCCCAAATTCAATCCATACATGTGCATCGCTTGCGTTACCTGTTCATTACCACCAGCAATTTTGGCGCCTGACGCGGCGGCGGCGGCAAACAGAATGGCTGTCTTGCCCTCAATGACATCAAGATAATCTTCAAGCCTAGTGTCCGGATTACCCGCAATCGTCATTTGCTTGATTTCGGCCTCGGTGATCCGTGCCGAGGCGGATGACAAGGTGCCAAGCACATCAATATTGCCGCTTTCAACCATCAGTTCGAAAGCCCGCGCAAACAGAAAATCCCCCACCAGAACCGACGCGTCATTACCCCATAGCGCATTAGCTGTATTCTGCCCACGGCGCATATTCGATTCATCAATCACATCATCGTGCAATAAGGTCGCCGAATGAATGAATTCGACCGCGGTTGCCAGTTTGATCGCCTCGACACTGCTGACGGTCGCGTTTGCGCTGACTATGCGGGCACCTGCCAATGTCATTAAGGGACGCATGCGCTTGCCACCTGACGCAATCAGATGTCCAGCTAGTTGGGGAATCAGTGGAACGTCACTGGTCATGCGCGCCATGATCGTTTCATTGACCTGAACCATATCATCTGCAAGCAGACCAACCAAAGCTGTCAAAGAAGGTGGATGTTGCGGGACGGCATTACCTGTGGCAGGCACGCCAGGCGTTATATCTTCAGCTGTAACGGATTGTGCAACCATCTTTTCAACCTGACAAATCATATAATTCTGAGTGCTTGATGCCATTTATATGGCATGTTCATTACATATGTACTGTAAAGGCAGGAACAAGCAAAATCTATATATTCATAGCAACATTAAACATATCACCGCATATATAAGTCTGCACAATTTTATGATCTGATGTGAGGGTGTACTAACTATCGGCTTGGATATGGCTGAATAATGCGTGATATTAAGCTATGGTTACAATTATCCGCACGACAAATATGGTCAGATTGTCTTTTTTGCGCGCGTTGCTGAATGACGCGGGCATTGAACATGATGTTTTTGACAATCACATTTCGGCTTTGGAGGGCGGTATAGGCGCGTTTCCCTGTCGCCTCGTTGTTGCCAATGCCTATAAGCTAAGTGCCGAGCGCGTGCTGGATGATGCGGGAGAGTTATATGATGACTGATCCCGATATGGATGTGACACATGACCATCTTTTAAACAAAAAGGTTGCCATAACCCAGCCAAAGACAGGCTATCGGGTTGGTACCGATGCCATTTTGCTTGCCGCGTCGGTACCTCAACGAACCAAACGTATTCTTGATATGGGATGCGGTGTAGGCGGTGTCGCACTTTGCATTGCCAAGCGGTTGCCAGAGGTTCATATCACGGCGGTTGAGATTGATGCGGCCATGGGGGCGCTTGCCGAACGCAATATCAAAGATAATGATCTTGCCGCACAAATTCGCTTGCTTCAAGGAGATATAAAGGCGCTCTCACCTGTTCTGGCGAACAGCTTCGATCATGTGGTCAGTAATCCGCCCTATCATGATACCCGCGGGACGCGTCCCCAAAATCGTAGCCGTGCAATGGCACATATGGGTGAAGATACCAAGCTTGCAGACTGGGTCAAAGCGGCCATTTGGGCGGCAAAACCACGTGGCAGAATCAGCTTTATATGTCGGGCAGATCGGGCATCGGAATTAATCACTGCATTTGAGTCGAATGGTGCAGGCGAAACATTGCTATGCCCGCTTTGGCCACGCCACGACACGCCAGCAAGCCGAGTCATTATTCAGGTGCGCAAAAACATAACGGGCCCCGGTGCCATTTTACCTGGTCTTGTTCTGCATAATGATCAGGGTGGCTATACGCAAAGTGCCAGCCATATCATGCAAGGCGGTGCGCTATATCTAACGCATCCGGCACGATCATGACATTTACGCTGTCTGGTCTGAATCATGGATTTAAAACGATCCTTAGCGTCAAAAATAATAGCATGTGAAACGAATATGTTGCATTCTCGGTTTCGTTATCTAACAACTGATGAGACATCTGCATTATGGGCGTACTGAACCGGATTTTGTTTTGGCGTAAAAAAAAGCCGGTTGTGCCAGTTGTCCGGCTTAGTGGTGTTATTGCCGCGTCGGGCAGTGGTATGCGGCGCGGCATTTCGCTGGAGACTGTCGAACCGCAATTGAAAAAAGCCTTTTCAATGCGGCGTGCCAAGGCTGTGGCGCTGATTATTAATTCGCCTGGCGGATCACCTGTACAATCATCGCTGATTGGCCGCCGCATCCGCGATCTGGCCAAACGTGCCGATGTGCCAGTTCTGGCCTTTTGTGAAGATGTTGCGGCCAGTGGCGGTTATTGGCTGGCGGCAAGTGCTGATGAAATTTTTGCTGACCCATCCTCAATCATCGGGTCGATCGGTGTTGTATCCGCCGGTTTCGGGTTTGATAAAGCGATCAAGAAAATCGGTGTTGACCGACGCGTTCATACAGCAGGCGAATCAAAAATGATCCTTGATCCGTTTCAACCTGAACAGGCTGAAGAAGTCGAACGGCTTAAAGCATTGCAGGCCGAAATTCACGCCCAGTTTATTGCCCATATCGAAAGTCGGCGCGGTGTCAAGCTGAATGGTGATCGCGCGGAACTGTTTAGCGGTGCGTTCTGGACGGGTGAAACCGCGGTCAAGCTGGGACTGGTCGATGCGGTTGGTGAAATCAGACAGACGATCAACAGCCGATTTGGGGATGATACCGAATTGATGATGATTGAGCCAAAGCGGAAATTACTGCCTTTCGGTCTGACGAACCTGTCGGGACAGATGGCAAGTGGCATTGTAAATGAAGCATCCGATATCGCGATTGAGCGCGCCTATCTCTCGCGTTTTGGCTTGTAGGATGCGCATTATGTCAAAATTGAATGTGATGAAAGGCTGAATATGATCTTGTCTTTACCCAAACTTATTGGCCTATGCTTTATCTTATGGGTTGTGTGGCGGGTGTTTCGGGCGATTGACGCGCGCAAATCCAATATTGCCAAGACAAAAGACCGGACAGATAGCAATAAAAGTAAACAGCATAAGGCAAATCGTGACTCGATTGATCTTGAAGAATGTACGATTTGCAAAGCTTGGGTAGCGCGTGAGAATTGTGGTCGTAATGATTGCCCTTATTAGCCCTAGCTAGGGTTGCATTTAACAGGTGTTTGCGAGTAGTTTGCGGGCAACCGATCCAGTTCAAGACATCATAGACGGTCTTAGATTATGACAAAGACGCACATTTCAGAAGCAGGCACCGATTTTCAGTCAATCATTCTAAATTTGCAACTTTACTGGGCTAAGCAAGGTGCAGTGATTTTGCAGCCTTATGATATGGAAGTTGGCGCAGGTACATTTCACCCAGCGACAACGTTGCGGGCATTGGGACCTGACAAGATATGGCGTGCGGCCTATGTTCAGCCTTCGCGTCGGCCAACCGATGGGCGCTATGGCGAAAACCCAAACCGTCTTCAGCATTATTATCAGTTTCAAACGATTTTTAAACCATCGCCTGCTGACTCACAGGCGTTATATCTTGGCTCTTTACGTGCAATCGGACTTGATCCTGATGCACATGATATCCGCTTTGTTGAAGATGATTGGGAATCCCCGACATTGGGCGCATGGGGTCTGGGCTGGGAAGTATGGTGTGACGGCATGGAAGTGTCGCAATTCACCTATTTTCAACAGGTTGGTGGTATCGAATGTAATCCGGTACCGCTGGAGCTGACTTATGGGTTGGAACGTCTGGCGATGTTCATCCAAGGCATTGATAACGTCTATGATCTGGATTGGGATGGTGTTGCGGCTGATGAGGGTGGCAAATGCTATGGCGATATTTTTCATCGCGCCGAAGTCGAATTTTCCAGCTGGAATTTTGAATATGCTGACACAGATATATTGTTTCGACATTTTAAAGATGCCGAAGCCGAATGCGGTAGCTTGCTTGAACGTGATGCGCCGCTGGCCTTGCCAGCCTATGATCAATGCATGAAAGCCAGCCATTTATTCAATCTACTGGATGCACGCGGTGTTATTTCGGTAACCGAGCGCGCGTCATATATCGGCCGTGTTCGCGCGCTTGCCAAAGGATGTTGTGAAGCATGGATCGGGCAGACATCTGCCAGTCCAGAGCAAGAGGCGTAAATGGCGGATCTATTTATCGAACTTGTCAGCGAAGATATTCCCGCCCGCATGCAGCTAAAGGCATGCGCTGATTTGCAACGTCTTGTCTATGCCGCGCTTGATGACCTTGGCCTTGGCTATGCAAAAGCCGATGCTGATAATGCCCGACTGGTATCATCGCGGCATCTGGCACTTTATGTATCTGATGTTGATGACCAGCAAGCAGACCGTATCGTAGAAAAACGGGGCCCGCGCGTCGATGCCCCCGAACAGGCGATTAACGGGTTTCTGGCCTCGACAGGCATAACCCGTGAACAGCTGGTTGAAGAAGACACACCCAAAGGCCGCTTCCTGTTTGCTCGTTCAGAGTCAAAAGGCGCGCAGACCCATGATCTTCTAGCCCCGATTATAACCGATATTCTGAACAATTTTCCCTGGCCGAAAAGTCAGCGTTGGAGCACATCGCGCTTTCGTTGGGTACGCCCGTTGCATCGCATTAATGTTTTGTTTGGCGGCAAGATGCTTGACGGTGCGCTGGCGCTTGGCGGTGATGATGATGCCAGAATTGTCTTTG
>JABJBD010000236.1 GCA_018668795.1 Candidatus Puniceispirillum sp.
AAGGCGGGCAATTTTCATCAAGGCTGCTAGCGGGTCTTCGGCACGAACCCATTGCTTATGTTGCGACATCAACGCTTTGACCATTGGAAAATATCTGGATGTTGGTAATGACCGCGCCAGCGCATGTCCGCGCAAAGCAAGCCCATCAAGCGGGAAAGGGCGCATTTCAAACTGAATAAGCCCACGTTCAATCATATCGCTTTTGACCTTTGGAAAGGTGATATTATGAAAATTGGCACAATGGCCACAGGTCATCGAGAAAAACTCAACCACCTTGATCGGCGCATTGGGGTCTCCCAGAATGCGTGGTGCGCTGACATGGGCGATAATATCATTATCATCATCAGCCGATGCTGGCATGCTTGGCAATAGGGAACTTGATAGCGCAATACCTACGCCAATCATGCCCGACGTAAAGTGCCGCCGCGTGATGCTGTTTGTTGCTGAGATGTGTTTATGTGTGATGTTTAATTTTGTCATGGTGCAATTCTAATCCAAGGGTTTCAGAGGGGCAATCGATGAATCTGACTGTGATCTAAATATTTTTCACAAATATGGCATCTTTAAGGATAAAGACACGCCCGAATTCAGGATTTATCAAGCGGTGTCCCAAGTCGGCGCAAGGCTGCGCGTAATTCGGGTGAGGCCACCTTCTTCAACTTTTCATCAAGCGACCATATATCAGACGCGCTGGCGTCATCAGATGCCATGTTTTGCGTTGTCGATTCGGCCTTTGATGGTGGAGATAGGCTTTGCACCAACGTGATTCGGCTCACTGCATTATAGCCAAAAGCCGCATTCACGCGGTCAATGATCTGCGCACTCATGGCTTGTGCTTGTGGGCCACGCCCATAGGTGATCGCCAGCTTCAGCACCCCATCATTTTGTTTGCCACGATCAAAAGACAGGCTGGCAGGCTGGCACCATACAGCGACATCCCCGACAATTTCGGGCCAGTGCGAAATCAGACGGCTAATCACAAACCCACGCGCTTGAGCGCTTGGTGCCACCATATTTTCGACCATAGTCGAAAGTCGCGCCATTCGGTTTTTGCGATGTGGATGTTTGGTTTCGCTCATTGGCTTACTGATTCGCTTATTGGCACTGGGTTTTATGATCTTTCGATCACATATCATTATGCATATTTAACAGTCTGGCATGCTTAACCACAATAATGTAGTTAAATACTAAGCCTATCGCTACCGGATGTGGCGGCATTTATGAACCCTTAAAGAGGGCTATACGCGACACCATGCTAGATAAACGCGCCGAAGCACAGACTGTTGGTCACGATATTGGTACCGATAGCCGTAAAAGTGTCAAAGCCAGACAAAACAACACCGCTTTTGATTCGGTAGCATTGTTTGCGTGGTATGATCGGCATGGACGCAATTTGCCGTGGCGGCATCGCTGGCCTGATCTGGCACCTGCTTATCATGTTTGGTTGTCCGAGATCATGTTGCAACAGACTGTTGTGGCAACGGTGATTCCCTATTTTCTTGAGTTCACTCGTCGTTGGCCTGATGTGACAGCCCTTGCCAAAGCCCCGCTTGATGATGTGCTGGCGGCATGGGCGGGGCTTGGCTATTACGCCCGTGCACGCAATCTGCATAAAGCCGCATTAAAAGTCGCTTTTGAGCATGGTGGCATTTTTCCCAGGGATGAAGTCGGTCTTCGTGATTTACCCGGCATCGGCCCCTATACAGCGGGGGCAATCAGAGCGATTGCCTTTGGCCAGAAAGCCACAGTTGTCGATGGAAATATCGAGCGCGTGCTGGCGCGCCAATATGCTGTTACCACGCCGCTACCGGCGGCCAAGGCCGAAATCGGCACAATCTATGCGGCGATCTGTCCGGATCAGCGCCCATCTGATTTTCCACAGGCCTTGATGGATTTTGCCAATGCTGTCTGCACAGTCAAAGCCCCCGGATGCGCCAGCTGTCCGCTTGCCATGTCATGCGTTGCTGGCCGCAATGGCACTGCCGCCAACTTTCCGGTAAAAGCGGCGAAAAAACCCAAACCGGCACGGCGCGGTATGGCTTTTGTGGCCTTTGATGCCGAGGGGCGGTGTCTATTGGTCAAACGGCCAGATAAAGGTTTGCTTGGCGGGATGCTGGCATTTCCCTCAGTCGGATGGGATCAACGCGCGCCTGACAAGCTCGCCAGTCTTGATGATGCGCCTTTTGCGGCTGACTGGGTGATTCTGGATGATCCGGTACAGCATGTTTTCACGCATTTTATGCTTGATATGCAGGTTGCCGTGACACGCCTTGATGCAGGTGTGTATCCCGATGTACCAGATTATAGTGGCGCCAACTGGGTCACCCCGCGCGCCGCCGATTTGCCCAGCCTGATGCGCAAGGTGCTAAAGGCGGTTCAGGCCAATCGCCCCTAGTGATTAAAATGCCGCATACCGGTAAAGACCATCGCCAAACCGGCCTGATCTGCCGCCGCGATCACTTCATCATCCCGCATTGATCCGCCTGGCTGGATAATCGCCGTGCTTCCGGCCTTGGCAATCGCCTCCAGCCCGTCGGCAAAAGGGAAAAACGCATCTGATGCGGCCACTGACCCTGTTGTGCGCGGTTGTTTCCAGCCATTCAGCTTGGCCATATCCGCCGCCTTTTGCACAGCGATGCGCGCCGAATCGATACGGCTCATCTGACCTGCACCAACGCCTGCGGTGATCGCGTCTTTGACAAAGACAATCGCGTTCGATTTGACATGTTTGGTGACTTTCCATGCGAACAGCATATCGTCAATCTCGGCATCAGACGGGATGCGCCGCGTCACGATTTTCAGATCATTGCGGGTGATGATACCATTATCGCGTGTTTGCACCAGAAACCCGCCAGCTACCGATTTGAAAGCAGGCGTCGAAACCGCCGGATCAGGCATTGCTCCGGTCAGCAAAAGCCGCAAATTGGGTTTGGCCTGCATCACCGCAATCGCCGCGTCGGATGCATCCGGTGCGATCACGACTTCGGTAAAAATGCTGGTAATCGCATGCGCAAGCTCTTCGTCTAATGGCCGGTTTAACGCAACAATCCCGCCAAAGGCACTCACCGGATCAGCCGCCAGCGCATGTTGCCAGGCCTCTATCATGCTATCCCCGCTCGCCACCCCGCACGGATTGGCATGTTTGATGATCGCAACGGTCGGCGCGTCAAATTCGGCGGCAAGTTCAAAGGCCGCATTCGTATCATTTATATTGTTATAG
>JABJBD010000163.1 GCA_018668795.1 Candidatus Puniceispirillum sp.
GATCTAATGTCTAGTGATATTCGGAATCTATCAAATAACCTGGTTGGGTATTCTGGATGTGAGAGCAGCCTCTCGCGTCGCCGTTAACCAACATTTTTGAATACAGGTTATTTCGATAGCCAATCACGTAAAGGGGGATTCATCCCCCTTTATTTGTTCTGATCTTGGTTAATTTGCGGCGTTATAGGCATTGATGGCGCGCATCAGATCGTCGCGTTCCTTGCAATTGAATGAACATTGCTGTTTCAACTTGGCAAGATTTGCTTTGGCTTTGTCTGGTTGCTTTAATGTTAGATATAGTTCGCCTTGATATTCCAATGCACCTGCATGTTCGGGATCAATCGCCAATGCTTTGTTATAGGCATCCATTGATTCATCATAGCGCTTGCTTTTGCGCAGGGCAAAACCGGTATAGTTCCATGCATCGGCATTTTTCGGATTCTGCATTGTTTCAAGCGCAAGCGGCACCAATGCTGCCTCGAACAGGTTACGGTTGATCAGTTTGATGGCTTCACGCAATTCCTTGCTATTGTTAGCGCCTTGGGTGCTATAGCCAGTTGTGCTTGATGATCCAGAGTCACTGCCTGCCGCAAACGTCATGGTGCTGGCGCATGCGATCAGAATGGCCAGCGCGCCAGCAGTGAAAACTCTGAACATCGTGGTTTGAAAAAACTGCTCTTGGTTATTTGTCGTTATTCTCATAGTTACCTCACAACTGTTTACGCTTCGGTTTTGCCACCTGCGGCAATCCAATCACCAATCCCACCAACATTCGCAACATGTTCATACCCCATGTCTTTGAGTGTTTTGCCCGTAAGCGCGGCCTGACCACCTGCGGCACAGATCAGAATGATGTCAGCATCCTTGGCCAAAGCCGGGTTATGATGCGGTGTTGAATCATCAGCAGCAAATTCGATAAAACCACGATCGATGCGTAAAGCACCGGCAATTGTACCACTTTCGTCAATCGCCTTGCTGGCGCGCACATCGATAAACAGGCTGTTGCCTGCTTCATGTTTGGCAATGGCGTCTTGCGGACTGATTTTCGGAACAACCGCGTTGGCTTCGGCAAGATAATCCTGTGCACGTTTCATTTTAATCTCCCTTGGTTACCACATGCCCAGCTGCGCCAAGCATTTCGTCAATAATGTTACCATTATGAGGTGGGAAGAATGCCCGCACATTCAAGGGTCATAATAAAGTTATTGCGGGATAGTCTTGGCAGATAATGCCGCACGAACATTGCTTAGAAATTGGCGGCTAACTGGCACCATGCGCCCATCAAATAGCTGAAGTGTCGGTTTTCCATTTTGCCGGATCAGAACAGGGTTTGACGAAGTGGATACCCAATGCGACCGATGCGTCTGCATGCCATCGTCCGTATTCATCGCTCCGATGGCATCGCGTAAGCGCATTAATACAAGTGCCTCACCTTTGTCCGTAACAATACGAAGATAATGATCTTCGGCATGCATCGACATAATATTACCACCTATTTCAGGCGGCAATTGGTTCGTTAATAGTTTCGGGTTTGATGCCCCTAATGACAGATCAGTAGATGTGTTTCTGGACACAATGTTATCTGCGCCACCAACTAAAACATAAACCAGAACTGTGACCGATAATGAGATGGCTAAGACCCGAATAAACATGATCTCGAAAGAGACCGTTTCATGCACCATAAATTTAAAACAGGACTGGATGTAAAGTGTTTGGGGAAAGGACGCTATCAGCGCCACTGACATCGCCAGCATCAACCCCATCAGATAGGGTTGACGAGACATTTGTAAAATCCATCGTATAGGAACCGCATCTAGCATCCAAACCGGTAGCACAATAATTATCCATATTCCAAAAGACGCCAGAAAATGCAAATCCTTCATTGCATCAAAGGCTTGTGACACAGATAGGATGAGTGCCAGCAACACCGATCCGACAATATCTTGCATTTGAAAATATGGTTTCAATCTGGCCATTCTTTGAATTCCCTAGATTTCACGACGCGTGAAATGCGTTTTTGTGCATTTCGCGAAAGAAAGAACACACTTAACGAAACAGTCGTTTTTCGTCCAACTGTGCGCTCTTATCATTGCGTTATTAAATAAAAACAAACGCTCATGGAGTGATCAAATGAAACAGTATTTACGATTTAGAACAAGATTTTCGTTCAGGTTAACGCTTGCAAGCGCGGCATTACTATTCGCAACCCAATCCTTATCTGCCGCCGAGCTTGTCATCCATATCACCAACAAAAAGGACGTCAACGGCGTCGCTTTCATTGCAATAATACCAGAAAGCGAAGCTGATAAATTCCCTGATGGAAAGGCGTTCTTAACTAAAACCATCGCAATGCAATCGAATGAAAAGACCAAGTTTATTGTCAAAGATATTTCACCTGGTACATACACAGCGAACGGTTTTCTGGATCTCAACGGCAATGAGAAACTGGATTTTAATTTAGTTGGGGCACCAACCGAACCCTACGGCTTTTCCAGAGATGCGCGTGGCCTATTTGGCCCTCCATCCTTTGCCGATGCCGCTTTTACCATAAAAGATGACGGCACAAGAAACCGGCAAACAATCAAGCTCTTTTAAAGTTTAACCGCACGATTAGTCCGCATTGGAGGTTCGTCATGACTAATATACACAATAATCATCTAAGTAGCTTTTCAAGGCGTGATGCGCTTGCACTGGCTGGTGCTGCCAGCTTTGTCTTTGCATCAGCCCATCTTGGTCTTTCATCAGCTTTTGCCGGATACTCGCATCGGCAGCAGGCACTAAACATTCGTCTGCCCGATCAACTGGCATCACAAAACCCCATCATAGAGGGCAAACTGCCTGCTAGTTTGCGTGGCACTTATTATAAAAACGGACCTGCCTTACGACAGGGGTTTTCACGCAGTTACAAACATTGGTTTGATGGTGATGGTTTTATCCAGGCGTTTCGCTTTAACGGAAGCAATATGCAACATCACGGTCAGTTCGTGCATACAGAGAAATACAATGCCGAAAACGACGCTGGTGACTATTTTTTTGATACATTCAGCCATAATTGGGTGGACTCGGCAGTGGCAAGATCATCCGATGAGATCAATGTTGCAAATACAAATATTGTGCATCACGGTGATCGTCTGATGGCATTATGGGAAGCTGGTTCAGCGTGGCAGATCAATCAGGAAAACTTGGACAGCATTGCAAAAGTCAAATGGCATGATGATCTTGCCACGGCCCCCTTTTCGGCGCACCCACATATTGATGATGACGGTAGCCTGTGGAATTTCGGGCAGGTACCGTGGAGCCAAAAAATGATCCTGTATCACATTAACCCAGATGGAAGATTGAACAAATACAATCTACTGGATATGCCAAACACCAGCATGATTCATGATTTTGCGATCACCAAAAATTTCCTGATACTTCTGCTACCACCACTGACATGGGAACTGGATCGGGCAAAAAATAATGCGAGCTTCCTTAATGCACATCAATGGCATGAAGATCGGCCAGTGGAGATTCTGATCGTTGATAAAAATGATCTATCGGTGCTACGCCGACATCACATTCCCACTGCCTTTCATTTCCACATTGGTAGTGCTTTTGAGGCTGATGATGGCACAATTGAACTGGACTTATGTCATTATAAAAATGCTGATATTGTTTTCAATCTACACCTGAATAAAGGTGAAAAGAACCTTGCTTTACCGCCGATGAATCCGCACCATAATCGTGTCACGCTTTCGCCTAATCGGAATGACGGTAAAGTTACAAGAATCCATAATTATGCAAACGAATTTCCGCGTACCGCTTCAGTGGCAGATAGCCATCGAAGCCAGCATAGCTGGTCAATAGGAATAGATACAGAAACTGGATTATTTCGCTATGCATTAGGCGTCAATCTGGAAACAGGCAAAGTAGATCAATATGATTATGGGGCTGATTGTCTGCTTGAGGAGCATATATTTGTTGCTGATAACGACCGCCCAACGATGAACGGTATTATACCGGGATGGTTAATTGGGCTTCATCTTGATTTGCTAGACGGCAAAACCAAACTAGCTGTGCTGGATGCCTATGATCTTGTTGCCGGGCCCCAAGCGATGGTAACATTACCCTATGGTTTACCACCTGGGCTTCATGGCAATTTTGTATCTGCCGCCTAGCTATTGGTTCATTGTAATCTGTTGATTTAGGGTAGCTGAATGTTCCGGCTACCCTAAATCGTTGCACGTAATGTCGTGATATGATCAGGTGAGATGCCACAACATCCGCCAATGATGTCGGCACCCGCCGCAGCCCATTGAACAGAATATTCAGCATAACGTTGCGGGGTAACGTCATGCCGCATTTCATTCAATGTTGAATTTGCATGTTCGTAATCATCATCCATTAACGGAAAGGCATTCGCGTAAACACCAATCTGCAAACCAAGTCCAGTTGGACGTGGCGGTTGCCGATCACGAAATGCCGACACGCATGTAACCGCATCAAGCATAACTTCAGGTTGGGAACAGTTAAACAGCAATCCATCAAGACGCATCGTTGCGATAACATCAAGCAAAGCCGATAGTGGCTCGCCTGAGCGCAAGCGCGGCATAGCTGGTTCAGGTTTAACATCTTCCAAGGTAACCGAAAGCCACAGATCGGCAGCGCAATCAACAAAACAGTCAAGAAACGTTCTGGCCTCAAGCACCGATCCCAATGTTTCAGCCAGAAAAATATCTGCACTTGGTGCCAGATAACGCTGGAATAACTGCATCATCTGTTGCCCCATCTGCGGGTCAAATTTGTCAGGTTCGTATGACCCAAACATTGGCGGGATACTGGCGGCAACTTTAACCTGACGGTCGGCTGCTTCAGCCGCCGCCTGCGCCAAAGTTCCGGACAAGGTCAGAAGTTGCGGCGCAAGTGCATCAAAACGATCCTGGCCAATATGAAAGGGGACAATGGCATAAGAATTTGTCGTGATAACATCCGCACCAGCATCAATGAAGGAATCATGCACGTCACGAACAAATTGCGGCGCTTCCATTAACGCTAGCGCAGACCATTCGGGTTGCCGGAAAGGCGCACCTATAGCGGCTAGCTGACGGCCTAGGCCACCATCCAATATAATCATAATAATCTCCCCCACCAGCGAGATTAAATCTGTACGACCTGTTTTGTCTAGATGTTTGATAGGTTAATTTTGTTATGTTTGACCTGTAATCTTTCTGAGCGATGTTAGATGAGGCAATAGATGTATGATAACGGACTTGCCGAACGCCTGACCGAGCTTGTCGGTGATATGTTCGAGATGGAAGCCACCTATATGTTTGGCGGCTTTGGTTATCTCATGAATGGCAATATCTGTGTTGCAATCTGGAATGATATGCTTGTCATTCGCGTTGGTGCCGATGCCGCAAACGCCTTGATGAACGAACCACATGTCCGCCCGTTTGACCTGACGGGCCGTCCCATGAAAGGCTGGATGATGGTCACACATGATGGCATTGCCGAAGATGAAGATTTGCAACGTTATGTTGATCTGGCGGTATTTTTTACGGGCAGTTTACCGCCTAAAGAAAAAGCCAAAAAAACCCGTAAACGCAAAAAAGCAACATAAACAAAATTTAACCCAGATCAAACCCGCACATGTTCGCAATCGAACGCACCACCGCCGAATTACGTGCCGCAAACGGCAATATGGCAACAGCAATCAGCACCAGAACAGCACTAAGAACCCACAAAATCCGGTCTGGATTCGGCTTTGTTTCATCAGGTTGCGTGTCATTAGACATAACACACCTCGTTCAAGGTATTTATGTTTCGGTTGCGATAATAAGGCGTTTTAATCAAATGCGCATCACGAATTCAAGGCCGCTTTGACTACCCACATACAGGCCAGCTTTTTGCTTATGCAAGGACACCAGCAGATTGCCACCCCCCTGGCTTAGCGCCACGTCAACTCGACTTCCCTGAATGCGGACAATGGTACCAGACGCGTCCTGACCTGTTTCAGTACAGGACAAGGTTACTTTCTGATCAAGTGCAAGCATGGGTTCCTATCCTTTAATCTGTGGTATTGAGGCTACAAATATCCCTACCACAACAGCTAATTCAGGTCGATGGCATGGGCTTTCAGATCTTCTAATTTGCAAACCGCCAGCGTCACCTGATTAGTAGCGGCCAGCCGAACTTTTGGAGCATGGCCTGCCGCACGCGCCTGTTCCCAACGGGCAGCGCACAGACACCATTGATCCCCCGCTTTCAAACCAGGAAACCCATAGTCAGGCATTGGCGTCGATAAATCATTACCCGCGTCCTTGCTATAGGCCAGAAACGTATCTGTCATCACCGCGCATACTGTATGCAGCCCCTGATCGGATGGCCCCGTGTTACAGCACCCATCACGAAAAAAGCCTGTGATCGGATCATGCGAACAGCTGGCAAGAATGCCGCCAAGTACATTTGTCTGCCCGTTTGGGCGTCCCTGACCACCATCCATCATGTCACCTCATTTGCTTCGAGAATAGCGACTTCGCTTTCAATTCGGGTTTCAAGGGTGGACATGAATTGCTTGCGGGTCAAGCCCGGCTCGATCGGGTCAAGAAAGCGCACATTCACCCGCCCGGGAAATTTCATCCAGCTATTGCGCGGCCAGACACGCCCTGAGTCAAGCGCGATAGGCACCACGGTAAAACCGGTTGTGTCATAGAGCGTGAAAACACCTATCTGGTAATCATGGTGCGTGCGCGGCATGACCCGCGTGCCTTGTGGAAAAATCAGAATTGACCGAGGATTGTCACGTATCCGCAATGCCGTCGCGCGCAATTCACGCAATGCTTTCATACCGCCCGAACGGTTTACCGCGATACAGCCCGAACGTAAAAAGAAAAAGC
Organism: Candidatus Puniceispirillum sp.; assembly: GCA_018668795.1. Classification (GTDB taxonomy): domain Bacteria; phylum Pseudomonadota; class Alphaproteobacteria; order Puniceispirillales; family Puniceispirillaceae; genus Puniceispirillum. The sequence continues at coordinate 6,879 of JABJBD010000163.1, forward strand.
CAATAAAAGGCAAGAACAGCAATTCGCGCTTCATCACCGTGATCGGTGCCCTTAACGCGGCATAGAGCACGATGGTTTCCCATGCCGATTGATGTTTTGCCGCATAGATAACGGTTTCATCAAGATGCATGGCACCCTTGATGTCATGATCGATTCCACAGATGTAAAGCATTCTGGATGTTGTCCAGCCCCAGAAACGCGCCACCCACCACACGACTTGCCGTGGCAGAAGCAATAGCGGCAGAAACAGCACAACGATCAAAGTCGTCATCAGATAAAACAGGCTGTTAAACAAAAATGATCTGAGATAAACCATAGCGTCAAGCTAGTTATAATCGGCAGCAACATCAATGGCGAAAATCAATATCAGCGAAGGTATTTTGAACAAATGACCATAAGCGATAATGAATGGCATATCCGTGCCGAAATGGCACTGGCAGTTGCGATGAAAAACCGGACCTTAATAACTTATGCCGACCTAGCCGAAGCCGCCGCAATACCCACACCGCACCGGATCAACAAATTGTCGGGTTGGCTGGAATCAACAATGGATGATGACCATGCACAATCAATGCCCCTGCGCGCGGCATGGGTGATTTCACGAGCACGCGGCGGTTTGCCTGCGCCAGGCTTTTTCATCAAATGTAAAGAGCTGGGGTTATATGACGGCGCAACCGAAGGGGCGGCAGCCACCGCCTTTCATCTTAATTTGCTGGCCTAGTGTCCAATTTCAATCATCATGCACCAACCTTGATGAAGATATGAAACACGCCAGCAATCGTTTCATTGCCAATCAGACGATGCGACGTGGTTTCACAAAAATGGTCAAAATCCAATGGCGCCGCCGGATCATCAGCAGTCACCGCAAGCACTGTACCCGCGGCCATCATACCGACCTGGCGCCGTGCCTTGAGCACGGGAAGCGGACATTTAAGGCCAGTCAGATCAAGGCTGACATCAGCCGCTTGACGTTGGGATGCAGGATCTATTGGTTTGGTCATAAACAGGAACTTTCGAGAAACGATTGACGTGCCGTGATATAGTAATCCACATATTGATCAGGGCGAAACCATTATTGGTATAATCTATAGCTGATTTTTGCCAATTTTCTTGCCAATCATATGCCAGACAAGCTAGATAATCTGCATGAGCATCTGGGGTATCATAATCGGCGGTACAGCCGGATTTGCAATGGGCGGTCCGATTGGTGCTTTGTTAGGGGCAGCAGCAGGTCACGCGGTTGAAAAACGGCTGACGCCACAACCCGATGGTGACGCGACACGGCAAGTGGCCTTTACCGTCGCCGTGATTGCCCTTTCGGCCAAAATGGCCAAAGCCGATGGCATGGTCACGCGCGATGAAATCGGTGCTTTTCGTAACCGCGTTCATATCCCCGCTTCGGAAGTCAAACAGGTTGGTAAATTCTGGGATCTGGCGCGTAAAACACCTGACGGGTTTCAAGATTATGCCCAGCAGGTAGCCCGCCTGTTCGCGCCGCGCACGCCAGTATTGGAACAGTTGCTGGATCTGTTGTTCCATATTGCCCGTTCAGATGGTGCAATCACCCAACCCGAACAGGAATATCTGGCCGAAGTGGCTCATATTTTTGGCTTTAGCGCCGAAGATTTTGCCCGCTTTGCCGCTATTCATCAAGGCGATGGCCCGTCAGCCTATGAGGTGCTGGCGGTTTCCAAAGACATATCCGACGATGATCTGAAAACCCAATGGAAAAGATTGGTGCGTTCGCATCATCCAGACAAATTAATGGCGGATGGTATGCCCGAAGAATTTATCGCCGCCGCTAATGACCGCCTTGCCGCAATCAATGCCGCCTATGACGCCATTTGCCGTCAGCGCGGAATCAGCTAAATGATCCCCCCGCTTTTGACGCTGGCCAATGCCGGAATCAATCTGGGTGACCGCTGGCTTTTGCGCGGTGCCGATCTGTCGCTTCATGCAGGTGACCGGCTGGCGCTGGTCGGGCGCAATGGCGCGGGTAAATCCAGCCTAATGAAGCTGATGTCAGGGGTTGGCGAAATGGATGAAGGCAGTCTGTGGACTGCGCCTGGTGCCGATATTGCCTATCTGCCGCAAGCCCCAAATATCCCGCTAGGCATGAGCCTGATATCCGTTGTGACCGCGGGGATGGAAACAGAAGCTGGTGACAGACAAGCACATAAAGCCGAAGCGATTCTGATGCGGATGGGGTTGGATGGCAATCGCATGACCGATGGATTGTCGGGCGGCGAAGCGCGGCGCGTGTCATTGGCACGCGCGCTTTATACCGAACCCGATATATTGCTGCTGGATGAACCAACCAACCATATGGATTTGCCCACCATTGAATGGATGGAAGGCATGTTACGCCAGCATAAGGGGGCTTTGTTGGTGGTCAGCCATGACCGTGCGTTTTTGCGCAATCTGGGCACTGGCATTGTCTGGGTGCATGAAGGCAAATTACGCCGCCGCGACGGGCATTTTTCCGAATTTGACGAATGGTCGGAAGGCATTCTGGCCGAAGAAGCCGTCACCCTGCACAAAATGGATCGCCGTATCGCCAGCGAGACCAAATGGTCACGCGAAGGCATTTCTGCCCGCCGCAAACGCAATCAGGGACGGTTGCGCGAATTGCATAGTCTGCGTTCCGAGCGCGCCAAGGCCGGTGGTATCACCGCGCGGACTGTCAAAATGGAAACGGGACCCGCCGAAGGCGGCGGGCAATTGGTGCTGGAAGCGATTGATATAACCGCCAGCGTTCCGGCACCCGACAATGTTGGTACGTCATCGAGCCAAACACTAGACGAAAATGGACGCCGCATTTTGATGCGCCATTTCAATCTGTTGATCCGGCGCAGTGACCGCATCGGCATCGTCGGGCCCAACGGCATTGGCAAATCGACATTGGTGCGGATTTTGCTGGGCATCGGCACGCCTGATGCTGGGCGCGTGCGTGAGGGATTTGGCCTGAACCATGCCTATTTCGACCAGCGCCGCGAAGCGCTGGATCGTGACGCCTCGCCCTGGACAGTGTTGAGCGAAGGCGGCAGTGACATGATCGAAGTAGCCGGACAGCAAAAACATATCACCAGCTATCTGCGCGATTTCATGTTTGAAGATGTGAAAATGACCCAGCGCGTGGCGACATTGTCGGGCGGTGAGCAAAACCGCCTGTTGCTGGCCAAGCTGTTTGCCAGCCCGCATAATTTTCTGGTGCTGGACGAACCAACGAATGATCTGGATCTGGAAACGCTGGAACTGTTGCAGGAAGTGATCGCCGATTATGACGGCACCGTGCTGATTGTCAGCCATGATCGCGATTTTCTGGATCGGACAGTGACGGGCCTGCTGGCTTTTGAAGGCGATGGCAAGATTGTTGCCCATGCTGGCGGCTATTCGGATTATCTGGAACGCCGCAAACGCGCCACAGAGCGCGCAAATGAGCGGGCGCTAGAACATGACGAAGGACGCAGTGCCAAAGGTGGTGGCAAAGGCGCGCGCAAATCGAAAGCGGGTAAAACAGGCAAAGATGACGGCGGATCAAACAGCATGCGGGCACCGCGCCTGAGCTTTAAGGATAAGCACGCGCTGGATACGCTGCCGGCTGAGATAGAGGCGCTGGACGCCGAAATTGACAAGCTGGAAGCCGTGCTTGGCGATCCGGATTTATTTACCAAAGACCCGGATAGATTTGCCCGCACCGCCGATGCGATCGCCACCCTGCGTAGCGACAAAGACGATAAGGAGCTGGCTTGGCTGGCGGCGGCAGAAAAAGCCGAAAAGCTGGGCGGGGATTGATCCCATATCAAAAATTCAAAACTAAGAACCGCCGTCGCGCCGTTTGATATACTCTTGACACTCTCTTGCCGCGTTTTTCCATTCCTCTATAGCAACATTTTTACCTTTGGCGAAGGGAGCCGAAAACGAATGGCATTCTATGATGCAGGGATTTGTAATCTCAGAAAATAAAAAACTTCTAAGACTTTGCGCTTTACTGCCTGCTAAAACCACAGCCGGATTTGTGAACAGCTTCAATGCCTTCACAAGATAGGCATTAGCGCATCGTCTCCGATCCTTAATTCTAGGCTCTGTTTTAAACGTACAATGAACACTGTTCGTCAGCCATGCATGTTTTAGCTGTTCGTCTAAATTTTCCTGTGACTCAGGAAACACCCAATCAAGAAATAATTTTAAATTCGGATGTATGTTCCGCGGCTCTGATTGCATATACTGGTCACTTAGCATGAGTTCCAAATCGCTGTCTGGATCACCTGTATATTTTTCATCATAAATTGGTGTGGTGGGTCCATTGCTGACGATAACAACTTTTACGTCATCAAGATTTCCTTTTGCACCGCCAAAGGCACGTGGCGCATATCCGTTAGTAGGGCAATAAATTGCCCCATCACAAATTTCAGCACTACCCGCAAGGGTAAACGTTTCAAGATGCGGGCAACGTTGCATATCGCGCAATATTTCAATCAACTGATTATCCTGCTGAAATGTCATTTTAGCCTCCTCTTGCATTTCAATCAGTGATTGTTTTTACGATTAATAAACTACTCAAACATCAATCTGTATCAACTGACAGTCCCCCGCCATATTGACGGCGGCGGGGCGGTATCGGTATAGTGGCGGCCTGTCAGATGGCTGGATGGCTGCTGCTCTTTTTTCGTAAAAGAGGAGAGGAAAGTCCGGGCTCCACAGGATCAGGATGCCGGGTAACGCCCGGCGGGGGCAACCCTAGGGAAAGTGCCACAGAAAAGATACCGCCATGGCGTGCCATGGTAAGGGTGAAATGGTGCGGTAAGAGCGCACCGCCGGTCTGGTAACAGAACGGGCATGGTAAACCCCATCCGGAGCAA
>JABJBD010000100.1 GCA_018668795.1 Candidatus Puniceispirillum sp.
ATGATGAAAGTGTTCTTGACGCGGCAACGGCAATTAACAAGACCATCGAGGGCTGGATAACCCAGCATCCCGAACAATGGTTCTGGCCGCATCGGCGCTGGACGAAAGATGTTTAGATCGGGGGATGTCTAGAACAGACTGTCCTGCTTTGTATCTTTGGTGACAGACAGTTTGGTGGTGGCTTTTTTGGCTGGTTTTGGTGCTTTATGGGCAGTGCCATCCGGGTCAAGCAATGCCTGGCGGCTGGCATCAGCAAAGCGTAATGTGACTTCGGCACCCTGCGGCGCATCAATGGCACGTTTTAGCGGCGTACCTTCGGCATTGGTGACTAGAGCAAATCCACGATCAAGAACACGTTCAAATGAATTGGCTTGCAGTAATTTTCCCGCAGAATTTACAGCCTGCTCATGCCGCTCAAGCATCTGTCCAAATACATTGGCAAGGCGATCCGATAGCCGGATGAAATGGCCACTCATTTCGGCAAGCCTTGTCTCAGGTGGACGTAACCGTCCAGCCAGACCAGATAAATCAAGCCGCCTTTTAGCCAGCACACGTTCCAGTGACGTGTTCAGCCCAGCCAGCGCATAATCAAGCATCTGCCCTCGACGGGCAATCATTTCAGCTGGATCAAGTAAACCGCGCGCGGCTATACGTAGCATCTGGTCTGTTGTTTCCAGCCGTTGGCTGATGCTGCGTTTCAAGCGTGCTTCGGTCTCGCTTATATGCGCGGCAAGGTCAGCACGTACTGGCACTGCCAATTCAGCCGCCGCGGTTGGCGTTGGCGCACGCAGATCGGCTGCAAAATCAATTAATGTTGTATCGGTTTCATGACCAATTGCCGAAATTACCGGCAAAGAACAATCAGCTACAGCGCGGACAACTTCTTCTTCATTAAATGCCCATAAATCTTCCAGCGCGCCGCCACCACGCGCAACAATCAACATATCAGGGCGCGGAATTGCACCATCTGAAGGCATCGCATCAAATCCGCGAATAGCCGCGGCAACCTGTCCTGCTGCGCTTTTGCCTTGAACAAGCGTGCCCCAAACCAGAACATGCACGCCAAACCGCGCATCAAGACGATGTAAAATATCACGTATAACAGCGCCCGTCGGGCTGGTAATCACGCCAATAGTCGTTGGCATTTCGGGAATTGGTCGTTTTCGACCAGGGTCAAAAAGTCCCTCAGCCGCCAGCATACGGCGGCGTTCCTCGAGCATTTTCAGCATCGCGCCTTCGCCAGCCATTTCCATCTGATTGACAACAATCTGATATTTAGACTGACCGGGATATGTGGTCAGCTTGCCTGAACAGATTACCTCTAGCCCTTCTTCAGGCTGTACCTGCAAATTACCCGCTACCGTTTTCCAGCAAACCGCGGCCAGAGTAGAGCGGTCATCTTTCAACGTGAAATAGACATGACCAGATGGCGCGCGGGTTGGCCGCGAAATTTCTGCCCGCACCCTTACATAATCAAACGCCCCTTCGACAGTGGCCTTGACGCGTTTGGACAATTCGCCAATCGTCATATAGGGTGCGTTATCACCTGCTGAGGTGGCGCTGTTCTGGCTGTTATAAGTATCGTCTGTTTCGGTCATCAGGGTCTCTTTCATAAGGTACCCATTCTATGGCATATTGGCGTTGCCGCAACTCCAAAGGAAGTAAAGCAAGATGAAAATTCTACTGATCGGTGGTGGCGGGCGCGAACATGCACTTGCCCGATCAATTGCCGACTCACCGCTGACCTCGGATTTACGAATCGCGCCTGGTAACCCGGGTATGGAAGGGCTTGGCACATTGATACAGATCAAGGCGGATGATTATGACGCATTATTCGATTATGCCGTAGAAGAAACGGTTGATCTGGTTGTAATCGGCCCTGAAGCCCCGCTTGTTGCCGGACTGGCTGATCGGTTGGATGCCGCTGGTATTCGTGCCTTTGGTCCCTCAGCGGCGGCGGCACAGCTTGAAGGATCAAAAGCCTTTGCCCGTGATTTCTGCACCCGTCACAATATCCCCCAACCTAGATTTTTTGCCGCCCAAGACAAAGACACTGCATATCGGCATATTGACGCGTTGAACGGATTTTGCGTGGTCAAGGCCGATGGCCTTGCTGCAGGAAAAGGCGTTGTTGTTGCTGATACAGGCGATGACGCCAAAGCCGCCGCCGATGCTATGCTTGGCGGTCGGTTTGGCGATGCCAGCAAGACCATTCTGATCGAAGAACGTATTTTGGGGCCCGAAGCCTCGCTTTTCGCTTTGCTTGATGGTAATGACGCGCTTTATATGGCCAGCGCACAAGATCACAAACGTGCCTTTGATGGTGATAAAGGCCCAAACACTGGTGGCAT
>JABJBD010000165.1 GCA_018668795.1 Candidatus Puniceispirillum sp.
CCAAGAGATTTCTTAAACTCACTCTTACCAAGTAATGAACGCAATTTTTTGGGTATGACCAAGCGAGCTGAATAGTTGTCGCCCCTTCGAACAATAAAACTCATAACACCCTCAAAACACTATTTTGGTACAAAGCTTGGTACAAAACCAATTAACCATACCAATAAAAGTATAATAAAAACAATGATAAAAAAAGGGAAAAGACGATGGCGGAGGGGAAGGGATTCGAACCCCCGAAAGGAATTTCTTCCTTTAACGATTTAGCAAACCGCCGCCTTCAGCCACTCGGCCACCCCTCCGCAAGGGGGATGCTTGTTCACCAGAACAGGCACCAATCGTTTTACACGGCGTATGCAGGCTTATCTCTAGCCATGAAAGCAAATTCTGTCAAACCGAAATGAGCGTATCCAGCACGTAAATCGTCTCATACTTACTGCCAATGATCTGATGTGGAATTTCCAGCCGATGGTAATCGGTCTATGCATGGGCATTACGGCAAAAACCCTGTTAGCAGAACCCCCGTGAAAAGGGCGTCATGTAAAACATGCAGTACTTTTATCGATTTGCAGTGTCGGAGGTCGGCTAACCATTTTTCAATAATTTATATTAGGAATTCTTAATATTATATAATTATTACAATATCTTGACAGCCTATAAAACAAAATCATAGTGTTTCCATGATCGCGTCTATCCAGAATATATATAATTTATCAATACTTCTGCTTCGTGAAAAAATGCGCGAGCCAGGCTGGCTGTTCTGGTCAATCACCTTTCCATTCATCATAATGGTAGCCTTGTTTCTGCAAACCACCGACTCATTGAACGCAAAATTGTTTCCTATTATGTTGAGTTTTGTAAGTGTGGTAACAGCAATACGAAGTACAGGCGCGTATCTTGTCGGACGCCGCGAAGCAAATTTTCTGCAAGCTTTTGTGTCCTTTCCAGTAGCGCAGAAACGCTACATTCTCGCTCAAATTATTGCAGGGTTTGTTTTCACAGGCATTATCGTAGCCGCTTTCGGTATCCTCAGCAGTCTTTTCTTTAATGATGTTACAATTGCTGAAAATCTCCATCAGATTATGCGCGCTCTTGGTGTCGTGTTTTGTGTAATTTGCGCTGGTAGTATGCTGAATCTAATACCTCTAAAATTTCAAACGATCATGGGGTTAGTGACATCAACATATGCCCCCATGTTGCTGCTTACGTTCGCGGAGTTAATTCGGTTCCCGAACAATATGGCACTCGCTTTAATAAATACTATCAATCCGATAGCTGTCGGCGCTTCATTCATTGGCAATTACAACACATCATGGTTGGTGCTGACCATCTGGTTAATGGTGTGCCTTGGCCTGCTTGGTGCAACCATCACTTGGTTTAATCTAGAGACACAATGGGACAAATGAATATGAAAGGCACGAAAGTTCTGCAATCTTTCACCTGCCAAGTTAATGCGTTGCATTTCAGCTACGGCAATAAGCCAATATTCTCAGATGCAAACTTCAAATTTGAGTCAGGCAAAATTTACGGCATATTGGGACCGAATGGCATTGGGAAAAGTACCTTGCTTAATATACTTTTTGGCCAGATCAAGACAGATGCAGGCTCAATAAACTGGCAGATCAAACCTGAAGATATGTTCTATGTTCGCCAGCATGTTTCCATTCCTCACGCACTTAGGATTGGTGAATTTATTGAAATGTTATTTCGAATCAATCAAGGGACGTTTAGTCTTGATGCGTTTTTCAGATCTGTTCCGCAAGAATGGCATGAACGCCTTGATCGTCTGTTAGCGTTAACGCCTAGCAAAGCTAGTTTTGGTGATGGTAAATGGGCAACAACACTTGCCGCACTTAGTCTGAACCAGCAGTTTCTTGCACTTGACGAACCTACCGTTGCAATGGATGTCCATACACGCGCAGGATTATGGAATTGTATCACCGAGCGCAGAAAAAGTGGGGTGACAATACTTGTATCTTCACACTATCTTGAAGAGTTTACTGATACGGTCGATGGTATTTTGGCGTTAAAACATGGAAAGCTGAACTTTTTTAACTCAGTCCAAGATTTTGTGGCCCAAACTGGAATTGATGCCAAGGCTAAGAACGTAAATGAGGCCTTCATGGCCTACTATAATTATTAGCCACAGGCACCCTACCCATCCAGTTTGGTGCGCAACAGCTGATTAACCATGCCCGGGTTGGCCTGACCTCCAGACTGTTTCATCACCTGACCAACAAAGAAGCCAAACAATTTGTCCTTGCCACCGCGATATTCGGCAACCTTATCTTCATTAGCCGCCATGACATCATCGATCAGAGTTTCAATGGCACCACTATCCGACAGCTGTTTCAGCCCCTTTTCCTCGACAATATCGGTAGCCTGCTTGCCCGACAGCATCATATCGGCAAACACATCCTTGGCAATACGCCCCGAAATCGTGCCATCGCTGATCATATCGACCAACCCGCCAAGCGCATCCGGCGATACGGGCGAACGCGCCAGATCAAGTCCAGCCTTGTTCAACGCGCCAAACAATTCAACAGTCATCCAGTTTGCTACCAATTTACGGTCACGCCCCTTACTTGCGGCCTCATAGAAAGCAGCTGTCTCGCGTTCTTCGGTGATAACCGCCGCATCATAGGCAGATAGACCATAATCATTCATCAAACGGTCTTTGATCGAATCTGGCAATTCGGGCAGACCCGCTGCCAGCTTATCAACATCGCTTTGTGTGATTTCTAGCGGCAACAGATCGGGATCGGGAAAATAGCGATAATCATGCGCATCTTCCTTGCTCCGCATAGTACGCGTCATGCCGGTATTTGTATCAAAAAGACGGGTCTCCTGATCAATCGTGCCTCCATCCTCGATGACTTCAATCTGGCGGGCAACTTCATAGTCAATGGCTTGCTGGATGAAACGAAGTGAGTTCAGGTTTTTGGTCTCGGTTCGCGTGCCCAGTTCATCACCGGGACGCCGAACCGATACATTGACATCGGCGCGCATCGAGCCTTCTTCCATATTGCCATCGCATGTGCCCAGATAACGTAGAATCGACCGTAATTTCCGCACATAGGCCGCCGCTTGCGTTGCCGAACGAATATCAGGTCGGGACACAATTTCCATCAAGGCAACGCCAGTTCGATTCAGATCAATATAACTTTTGCTTGGATGCTGATCATGCATTGATTTTCCTGCATCCTGTTCCAGATGCAAACGCTCAATACCGATATCCTTACTTGATCCATCGGCAAGATCAATCCGCAAGATGCCCTCGCCAACGATAGGCTGTTTGAACTGGCTAATCTGATAGCCTTGCGGCAGATCCGCGTAAAAATAATTCTTCCGGTCAAA
>JABJBD010000242.1 GCA_018668795.1 Candidatus Puniceispirillum sp.
CAGAACGGTCTGAAGCAGATCGGTAACGCGACCTATGTTGAAACGGCAGTTTCTGGTGAGGCGCAGGTCGGTGAGGCTGGCTCAGAAGGCTATGGTAACATCCTCTCAGGTTCTCTTGAGCGTTCAAATGTGGATATTACCGAAGAGCTGGTGAATTTGATTACTGCCCAGCGAAACTTTCAGGCATCAGCAAAAGCTATTGAAACAACAACAACGCTAACCACAACTATCATTAACATCCGTTAATAGATTGGTTTGGGGTAAGGACATAAATCTATGGATAAGATGATCCACACCGCCTTGCATACGATGCATGCGACGTTGATCCAGCAAAATGTTGGTGCGCAAAATATGGCAAACTCCAACGTACCTGGATTTCGAAGCGATCAGATCGGAGGTAGCTTTGGATCGCTCTATCTGAGCGCTGAAAACCAACTTCAAAGCCGTGCCTTTGTGCGTGAGAGTGAGGCTGGTTTGTTTTCTGATGAACAAGGGCAAATTAAATTCACTGGTGAACAAACTGACCTTGCGATAAAGGGCAAAGGTTACTTTATGGTTGAAAATGCGGCTGGAAAAATGTCTTTCAGTCGGCGAGGCGATTTTGTTCGTGGAATGGATGGCTATTTGTTGAATGGTGTCGGTCAAAAAATGCTTGATACCAGTCTCATTCCTGTTGAAATCCCGCCATTTAAAAAGATTTTTGTATCTGAGTCTGGGCAAGTCTTTATCCAGCCGATTGGCGCCGAGCCAAATACGCGGGTTCTTGTCAATCAAATTGCGTTAAATTCAGGTAATGAAGAAGATATTATCAAAGATATTGATGGTGAATTGCGTCCAAAAGGTGGGTTTGATCGAACAACATTTAACCCTGATCAAAATGCACGACTGCAGCAAGGCTATATCGAAGAAAGCAATGTGAATGTATTTGAAGAATTGGTTCAAAATACTGATTTGATGAAACGCTTTCAGTTGAATACAAAGCTTATCTCTATTGCCAAGGATCTTGACGAGAGCAGCGCCTCGTTACTGCGCATGCCGAATGGCTAAACTGAGGGATTGGCATAAAACTTGCTCTAAAGAAGAAATACGATTTCTCATTGGAGCTTCAAGACAATGTCAACTTTTGCGATGCATGTGGCCAAAACTGGCCTGAATTCCCAACAAGTAAAAATGCAGGTGATCGCGAACAACCTTGCTAACGTGAATACGTCTGGCTTTAAGAGTGATCGTGCAAACTTTGAGTCGCCCCTCTACCAAATTCTTCGTGGCGCTGGTGAGAATACATCTGAAAACACTAGTCTGACATCTGGCCTTTCAGTTGGCACAGGCACAAGGCTTTTGAACACAAGCAAGCTTTTTACCCAAGGCAGTTTGATAGACACTGGCAACTCTCTTGATTTGGCTGTCGAGGGGGATGGATTCTTCCAGGTCTTAATGCCTGATGGCAGAATTGGCTACAGCAGAGCTGGCGCATTTTCCCGAAATGCAGAGGGTATGGTAACGACAGCTAGCGGTTATCCACTCCAACCAGAAATTCAAATCCCTCCTGAAGCACTATCAATAAACATATCTTCTGACGGCGCTGTGACAGTTCAAATGCCTGGCGGTGTTGAAGCCGAAGAGGTTGGTCAAATCACTCTTGCGGACTTTCCGAACAGGCAAGGTTTGCAGCCAAACGGTGAGAGCATGCTTATAGAGACACCGGCTAGCGGTGCTCCAATTATTGCTAACCCATTTCAAGAAGGAATGGGGCGATTGGTTCAAGGGGCAGTTGAGAGCTCAAACGTCAACGTAGTGCAACAGCTTGTTGATATGATTGAAACACAACGAGCTTATGAAGTTAGCTCAAAGACAATCACCTCAGTCGATGAAATGATGCGTTACATCGCGCAAAACCTCTAATCAGTAACGTGCCTGTCTGGAGGTTGTAAAATAATGAAAAATGCTAGTTTCAAACTTATGTGTCTCGTCATATTCGGTGGAGTGGTTAGTGGCTGCTCAACCTACACTGAACAGGTTGTCAGCCAGTCATTTCAGCCGGCTGAAGCGCCAGTGATATTAGCTAAACCTACCAACATGAGTGGCGCCATATTCCAAACTGGGCGAAGTGGCCTGTTTGTAACAGATCAGCGTGCTCGCCGTATCGGTGATATTTTAACTGTTAGCTTTAACGAAACCTATGCCGCAACCAAGGCGCAGACGGCTTCGTCTAGCAAGACAGATGCTTTTGGTGTCACGTTGCCTACAGCTTTACCAAATATTCTAACTGGTGGATTTGACAAAGACCCCGCTGGATTAAATGCAGGCACAACACGCAGCTTTGCTGGTGCGGGTAATGCTGTGCAGTCAAACAGCTTTAGCGGTTTATTGTCGGTCACGGTCATTAGGGTGTTCGACAATGGCAACATGGAAGTCCAAGGGCAAAAAGAACTGACCTTGAACAATGGTAACGAATATGTGCGTCTGCGCGGCGTAGTGCGCCCTGAGGATATTTCGGCTAGCAACATTGTGTCGTCAGACAGGCTTGCAGATGCACAAATCCGTTACACTGGGTCGGGCCACCTCGCCGACTCATCTCAGCCTGGGTGGCTTAGCCAGCTGATGCGGACGATCTCACCATTTTAACTGTGCCAAAGGCTCTGCGATCATTCATGTTTAAGATCATAAAAATTGGCATTACTGCCCTCGCTGTAAGCTTTGCTGGCCTGATGCCTGTGAAGGCAGACCGCCTTAAGGACTTAACATCCATTGCCGGGGTTCGATCAAACCAGTTGGCCGGATACGGCCTTGTGGTTGGTCTTGCGGGCACGGGTGATGGAAATGCGGCTCTGACCCAGCAGTCACTCCAATCAATGATTAGTCAATTTGGTGTTGTGACCAGCGCCGCTAACATGAATGGAAAAAACGTAGCTGCAGTCATTATCACTGCGGAATTACCACCTTTTACCAAGCCAGGACAAAAGCTTGATATTGTTGTTTCAACGGTTGGCCAAGCAAAATCACTTCGTGGCGGTACCTTATTAATGGCCCCTTTGCTGGGGGCTGATGGTGAGACCTATGCAGTGGCTCAAGGCAATTTGATGGTTGGCGGCTTGGGGGTCGCTGGTGGTGATGGTTCATCTTTAACCGTGAATGTTCCGACTGTTGGTCGTATTCCGGGTGGCGCAAGTGTTGAAAAGATGATTGAAACGCCATTTTTGGACAACGCTAATATATTGCTGAACCTGCACCAGGGTGATTTCACTACAACAAATAGCGTCGCTGAGGCGATCAATGACGTTTTTGGTGGAGGTGTTGCTGTGCCGCTTGACTCGACAACGATTAAAGTGCGTGCGCCGATTGATCCAGCACAAAAAGTGTCATTTGTCAGCCTTCTGGAAAATATTGAAGTCGAGCCTGCTCGGCCACGTGCCAAGGTCGTGGTGAATGCGCGTACGGGCACTATTGTAATTGGTGGAGATGTTCGCGTTTCTGCGGCAGCGGTAACGCATGGATCATTGACCGTGCGGGTCAAAGAGGATGTCAATATAACCCAAACACAATCGATTGCTATTGCTGATGGTGTGGCCGCGGCTGTGCCCGGTGCTGCTGTTGAAACGCCAGACACAACCATCACAGCGCAAGAAGAATTGGCACGTGCCTTTGTTTTTGATCCAGGTGTTGAATTGTCATCAATTGTTGATGCGTTGAATGCTGTTGGAGGCACGCCATCGGATTTAGTGGCTATTCTTGAAGCATTGCGCGAAGCAGGTTCGCTTCGTGCCGAGCTGATTGTGATCTAGGGAGCATCTGATGGATAATATGTTTCCAGCAATTGC
>JABJBD010000172.1 GCA_018668795.1 Candidatus Puniceispirillum sp.
GGCAAGGATTCGACGCAGGAAGAATTTTTCCATACCTTTAACGCATTGGTCGAAGATGGCCGTCAGGTGATTATTTCCGCGGATAAGTCGCCAACCGACCTTGAAGGCATGGAAGAACGTCTGCGGAGCCGGCTTGGCTGGGGCATGGTGGCAGATATTCATCCGGCAGATTACGAACTTCGCCTTGGTATTCTGCAAGCCAAGGCCGAACATGCGCATATCCAGATTCCGGATAAGGTGCTGGAATTTCTGGCGCATAAGATTGTCAGTAATGTGCGCGAACTGGAAGGCGCCTTGAACCGGATCATGGCACATGCCATGCTTGTTGGGCGTGAAATCACCATCGAAAGCACAGCTGACCTGTTGGCGGATCTTCTGCGTGCCAGTAGCCGCCAGATCAGTGTCGATTCAATTCAAAAGCAAGTGGCGGCGCATTATGGCATCCGCGTGTCGGAAATGTTCTCGGCACGGCGGGCGCGTAACATTGCCCGCCCGCGTCAGGTAGCCATGTATCTGACAAAAAATCTGACGTCTTTATCCTATCCGGAAATTGGCCGCCAATTTGGTGGGCGCGACCATACGACGGTGATGCATGCGGTCAAAACAATCGAGACATTGACCTTGTCAGATTCGCGTCTGGGCGAAGATGTTGATTTATTGCGGTCACTTTTGTCGAACTAACCGCGATCTGCCTGCATCCGCCGCCTATAGCCTCATTTTATCCCGGCTCATTTTATACCTAAATCGATCCTGTTTTGGTGATTTTTGGGTGTCGCGCCGAATCGCTGAAAACACAATATTTTGGTGTTAGTTTGTTATAATCATGCTATATTTGGATATGAGAGGGCGTATGAGCGATTGACGGTTTATGCGCATGTGTCCCCCGCTGATCGGGCATGGTAGCTCAAGCGCTACAGAATGAGAGAAAATAGATGAAACTGGCAATTGATCGTATGAGTCTTCTAAGGCCTTTGGGTCATGTGCAATCCGTTGTAGAGCGTCGTAATACGATACCTATTCTGGCAAATGTCGTTTTGCGCGCCGAAGATGGACAGCTGTCATTAACAGCCACCGACATGGATATGGATATTACAACCGAGGTTGGTTGTGCAGTGGCAACAGCAGGAACCACAACGATATCAGCGCATATGCTGTATGACATTGTGCGAAAGCTGCCTGATGGGTCAGAAGTTGAACTGTCGGTTGGCGATGGTCATGCGATGATCAGTGCGGGCCGTTCTAGCTTCCGGCTTCCAACCTTGCCCGTTGAAGATTTTCCAGCCATCAGTTCAAATGATCTGCCAACTAATTTTGTGCTGACAGCTGCCGATTTCCGCGATCTGGTCGATGCCACCAAATTTGCCATTTCTACCGAGGAAACGCGCTATTATTTGAATGGTATCTATCTGCATAAATCAGATGCTGGTGATCTGTGCGCCGTGGCAACAGATGGCCACCGTCTGGCAATGACCAAACAGACCCTGCCAAGCGGTGCGGCGCAAATGCCGTCAATTATTCTGCCGCGAAAAGCTGTTGGGGAATTGCGCAAACTGCTTGATGATTATGATGGCGATGTGACGATGTCGATGTCGGAAACACGGGCTGAATTCGCCTTTGGTGCGGTACGGCTGACAACAAAGCTGATTGATGGCACCTTTCCGGACTACACGCGGGTGATCCCGACGAATAATGACAAGATCATGCAGGTTGATGTGGGCGCCTTTTCGGCGGCGGTTGACCGTGTTTCGACAATCTCGTCCGAAAAATCAAAATCGGTTAAAATCGGTTTGCGGCCAGGCGTCATGACTTTGTCTGCCAGCAATACTGACGCGTCAAGCGCGACGGAAGAATTGGAAGTCAGCTATAGTGGCAATGAAATGGAAATTGGTTTTAACGCGCGCTATCTGCTGGATATTGCTGGTCAGGTCAATAGTGAGTTGGTTGAATTTGCCCTTGCTGATCAGGGGTCGCCAACGCTTGTGCGAACGCCAGGTGATGATGCCAGCCTGTTCGTGCTGATGCCAATGCGCGTGTGAGTGACGTTTGACAGCACTTTCACACCACTTCAGACAGACCGATAGTTCGGACAGTGACCGTAATAGCCATGCTATGGGTGGAAAATCCGAACAGACTGCGTCGTCACCACAATTTTGGTTGTCAGGATTGATGTTACGTAATTTTCGCAATTACGAAGCTGTACGGCTTGAATTCGGACAGGCACCTGTGGTGCTGGTGGGTGCGAATGGCGCGGGCAAAACCAATTTGATGGAAGCAATTTCTTTACTGTCGCCAGGCAAGGGTATGCGGCGTGCCAAGACAGCGCATCTGGCGCAGATTGGCGCGGCAATGCCGGATTGGTCGGTATCGGCGGCACTGGAAACCGAAGACGGGGTTATGCAGATTGGCACAGGTGTGCCAGCTGATTCACAGACTGGCCGCCGGATCATGCGGCGTGAGGGGATGACGGTTTCACAGGCCGATATTGCCACACAATTATCGGTATCATGGCTGACGCCGCAGATGGATGGGGTGTTTGTCGATTCACCCGGGACGCGCCGGCGCTTTCTTGATCGTCTGGTAATTGCTTTTGATGCCGCGCATATTGGCCGTACCAATCGTTATGAAAAATTGATGCGCGAACGGACTTTATTAATCAGTGAAGGTCGTGGTGATGCAGGCTGGTTCAACGCGCTTGAAGCCAGTCTTGCCGAAACCGCCATTGCGATCACGGCGGCACGGCGGGCACTGATTCATGATCTGAATATCGAGGCCAGACATGGCTGGCACGGGTTCCCCGGCGTGCGGCTTGAATTGCAAGGGGAAATTGAAAACTGGTTGGATGCCATGCCAGCATTGGCAGTTGAAGACCAGCATATGGCCACCGCCGCCAGCATGCGGGCAGAAGGCACAAGCACATTGTCAGGACCGCATGTCAGCGAGGTTAACGCCTATGATGTGGCAAGCAACACGCCTGCCTATCTGGCATCGACCGGACAGCAAAAGGCGTTGTTGATTGCCGTAGTGCTTGCCCATGCCCGATTACAGGAGCGCCGCCTTGGCCGGCCGCCCATTATGCTGCTTGATGATGTGGCCGCACATCTTGACGCCAAACGTCGGTCAGCCCTGTTTGAGGCATTGTTCGATCTTGGTGGGCAAAGCTGGTTCAGCGGCAGTGAGGCCAGCCTGTTCGAAGGGCTTGGCAAAGGCGCCCAGTTTATGAAAATACATGATGCAGATCATGATGTAAAAAATGAGTCTGGCGTGACAAGCAAAACGCCCAAATGCGAGTGGTTGATATGAGCGAAGACGAAAAAACAAATATCCCAAATGAAAAGGTGAATGTGCCTGAAGGGAATTATGACTCGGATTCGATCAAGGTTCTGCGTGGACTGGATGCGGTGCGCAAACGGCCAGGCATGTATATTGGAGATACCGATGACGGATCGGGGCTTCATCATATGGTCTATGAAGTTGTCGATAATGCGATTGACGAAGCGTTGGCAGGCCATTGTGACATTGTGCAAGTGATGTTGAATGCCGATGGATCAGTCAGCGTTACCGATAATGGACGCGGCATTCCAGTGGATATTCACCATGAAGAAGGCGTATCAGCCGCCGAGGTGATTATGACCCAGCTTCATGCTGGTGGAAAATTTGATAATAATTCCTATAAAGTTTCAGGTGGTTTGCACGGGGTGGGCGTGTCAGTTGTCAACGCCTTGTCCGAATGGCTCCGGCTGACCATTTTCCGCAATGGCCGCAAGCATGAGATGATGTTCAAAATGGGTGAAGCTGATGGTGCGTTGGCTGATATGGGGGATGCCGAAGGGCAGACTGGCACGCATGTTACCTTTTATCCGTCATTAGAGATTTTCTCGTCGATCGAATTTGACTTTACCACGCTGGAACATCGGTTGCGCGAATTAGCGTTTTTGAATTCGGGCGTGCGTATCAAAATGACTGATAACCGGACAAGTGAAGAAAAAGTATCCGAATTTTTCTTTGACGGTGGTCTGGAAGCCTTTGTCACGTGGTTGAATCGATCACGCACCGAAATGCATCCAACAATCACGGCGACAAGCCAGCGTGATGATATTACCGTTGAACTGGCCCTAGCATGGACAGATTCGTTCCATGAAAATACGCTGTGTTTTACCAATAATATTCCGCAACGTGACGGCGGTGCCCACCTTGCTGGTTTTCGTGGGGCCATGACACGGGTGGTTAATAATTACGCGCAATCATCGGGCATTGCCAAAAAGGAAAAGGTACAGCTGACAGGTGATGATTCACGCGAGGGGCTGACAGCGATTGTGTCGGTTAAAGTGCCTGATCCCAAATTTTCATCGCAGACCAAAGACAAGCTGGTGTCTTCGGAAGTGCGCCCTGTTGTTGAACAGGCGGTTGCCGATTGCCTAAACCAATGGTTCGAGGAACATCCATCCGAAGCGAAGAAGATTGTGTCCAAGGCCTATGAAGCCGCGGCAGCCCGGGAAGCGGCGCGCAAGGCACGCGATCTGACCCGCCGCAAAGGTGTTATGGATATTGCCAGCCTGCCAGGCAAACTGGCCGATTGTCAGGAACGCGATCCAGCGAAATCAGAAATCTACCTGGTTGAGGGTGATTCGGCGGGCGGGTCGGCAAAACAGGGTCGTGATCGGTCGAATCAGGCTATTCTGCCCCTACGTGGCAAGATTTTGAATGTCGAGCGCGCGCGCCTTGACAAGATGTTGTCATCAGCCGAGATCGGCACGCTTATCACCGCGATTGGTGCGGGCGTCGGCAATACCGAAATGCAACTTGATAAGGTGCGCTATCACAAGATTGTCATCATGACCGATGCGGATGTTGATGGTAGCCATATTCGGACGCTGTTGTTGACCTTTTTCTTCCGCCATATGCGACCTTTGATCGAGGCTGGCTATCTTTATATTGCCCAGCCGCCATTGTTTCGCGCCAAACGCGGACAATCCGAAGTTTATCTCAAAGATCAGCGCGAACTTGATATATATCTGATGACAGCCGGTTTGAAAGACACGGTGCTTATTGTCGATGGTGATGGCCAGATAGCCGGACCTGATTTAAGGGATGTAACCAATAACGCGGTTACTGCCAGTCGTCTGGTTGAACAGATAACGCGGCAAGTTGGCAACCGTGACGTGGTCGAACAGGCAGCGATAGCGGGGCTTTTGAAAAACACGACGCTTGATAATGACGAAGCGGCCGCATATCTGGCTAAGCGGCTTGAGAATGTTGCCGGCGAACTTGAAAAAGGCTGGCAAGGCACGATCGAAGATACGGTTCATGGCAAAGCCATCGTCATTCAGCGGCGGTTGCGCGGTATTACCGAAAAATATGTCATTGATCGGCGGATCATCGGTTTGCCCGAAGCGGTTCAGCTGGATGGTATGGCCCCACATCTGCAGCAGATTTATGCCAAATTTGCAACATTGACCGGCGCATCGCAAAACACGATCATCCACGGCCCAAGCGATCTGGCACAATTTGTGTTCCAGACAGGCCGAAAAGGCGCACAGATTTCGCGCTATAAGGGGCTAGGTGAGATGAATCCAAGTCAATTATGGGAAACAACACTCGATCCGGATCAGCGGACATTCCTGCAGGTGGTGATTGAACATGAAGAAGATGCCGATAACGCATTTTCAACATTGATGGGCGAAGCTGTTGAGGAACGCCGGAATTTCATCCAGACCAATGCGCTCCGTGTTGCCAATCTCGATGTTTAGGGCATAGGCATCCTGATGAAACGGGTTCTATGCGCATCCCTATTAATATTACCCATATGATGGTGACATGTGATGTGCCGCCGGATGGTGTATTGTTTCAATCTTTGTGAAAAGCGGGGTAGGGCACCATGTTGATGCAGCGTCTTTTTGCTGGCCCCGACACAAGCGTCAGAAGTCCTATTGATCCAAGGGTTGTTCTGACCATCCGCTGGCTTGCCATTACGGGCCAGCTAATGGCCTTGATATTCACCTATTTTGTGCTTGGATTTGATCTGCCGCTGATACCAGCCTTGTTTATTATTGGCTTATCGGTATTGATGAATTTGTGGCAAAACCGACAGGCCAAGGATGATAGTGGACTGGTCGAACAGAATCTGCTGGCGCTGATTTTTGACATTTTACAACTGGCCGCCTTGTTGTTTCTGACAGGTGGTCTGTTGAATCCGTTTTCGGTTTTGCTTCTGGCGCCGGTCGTGGTGTCGGCAACGATGCTTCGCCGCCGTGCAACATTGGTGCTGATCCTGACAGTTGCGGCCAGCGTTAGCGTGCTGGCTTTATATAATCACCCGTTGCCGTGGGATCAGGATAAGGTTGATTTGCCTGGCCTGTATGTTGCTGGTTTATGGATGTCGCTGGTGCTATCGACAATATTCATTGGTGGCTATGTGTGGTGGGTGGCTTCGGCAGCGCGAAGCCTGTCTGAAGCCCTGTCCCAAGCCCAACTTGCCGTTGCCGAAGAACAACAGGCGGTGGCGCTTGGTTCGCTGGCGACAGCGGCGGCGCATAAGCTTGGCTCACCTTTGAATACGATCACTGTCATTAGCCATGAGTTGAGCCGGGAAATCACCGAGGATGATCCGATATATGAGGATATACAGCTATTACGCGCCGAAGCCGAAAGATGCCGCGTGATTCTGGGATCACTGGAAGATTATAAATCACAAAGCAATCCTGATTTTGAACCCGAACTGCCGATTAATGTGTTGATTGAGGATTTGTTGCATGAACGTTTCGATGCGGGTCATGCCGACGTTATTGTTACGCATGATGCAGATACAATGGATGAGGTGCCTGTTGCCACGCGCCGCGCCGAATTTATTCAGGCGATTGAAGATATTCTGCAAAACGCGCATCAATTCGCCCGTAGCCAGATAGTCGTACATATTGAATGGTCATCGGAAGATATCCATATAAGTATCAATGATGATGGCAATGGATTCAAACCGTCAATATTAAGCCGTGCTGGCCAGCCCTGGAATAGTAGTCGTGAGGGTGAAGACGGGCATCGCGGCCTGGGCATGTTTATCGCGCAAACGCTGATTCGTTCGATTGGTGGCTCGGTTGTTTTCGGTAACGGTAAAAATGGCGGTGGTGAAGTCAGGGTTAGCCTGCCACGTTCATGTTTTATGGTGGAATGATGCTATATGCCAGTACACAGCATGGTTATATGGGTGAAATATGCCATTATAAGGTGCCAGTATAACGTGTCAGTATATGAAAGATTATGTGGGTTTAGAAGAAAAGGAAGCAGAAGGTGACTGATAAATCGTTGTTAATTCTTGATGATGATGCGCCATTGCGCAATCGGCTGAAGCGCGCAATGGAAGCGCGTGGGTTTGATGTGGTTGATGCGGGCACGGTCGCCGAAGGCATTGAACTGGTGCGCAAATCGGTACCATCCTATGCGATCCTTGATATGAAACTAGATGATGGAACAGGACTGACGCTGGTTCAGGAATTACGCAAACGTGACGACACTTGCCGTATCGTGATGCTGACTGGTTTTGGCAATATTGCAACCGCCGTAGCGGCGGTAAAAGCCGGTGCGCTGGACTATCTGCCAAAACCGGCTGATCCAGACCAGATCGTGGCAACCTTGATGCAAACGGGTGACGGCATGCCCCCGCCACCGCAGGATCCGATGAGCGCTGATCGAGTGCGCTGGGAACATATCCA
>JABJBD010000173.1 GCA_018668795.1 Candidatus Puniceispirillum sp.
CGGATAATTTCAATCGATTGCGCGATTGTATTTGATTGCAACTCGGTCAAACCGCCTTCGGAAAAAGAAATGGCGTAGTCCAGCGCGTCACTGTTTATTGTCAGACCATTACCAAGATCGTTAAAAGTTGTTTTGGCTTTGCTGGCATCTTCAGCATTCCGTATTGTCACCTTAACAGCTTTGCCATCAACCTTCAGACCAGCAAAGCGGATTTTCTCATTCCGAAATTCCTGACGTATTGTCTCACCAATGCTGTCCAGACGTTCTTGTTCGACAACATCCATATCAACGCGTAACAGCAGATGCGAACCGCCTTGCAGGTCAAGACCAAGGTTAATATGTTTGCCTGGCAAAAAGCCAAAAACAGACCCATCTGACCCGTCCGCAAGCATGTCATCTTGATTGGACGATAGATTAGGTAAGGCGAAAATGACGCCTAAAAGGATGACAAAGAGGACGAGTAGCTTTTTCCAGCCTTCAAATTGCAACATTCGGTGCAAACTTTCTCAAAAATCAGTCAGTTCAAAATTTTGCTAGGTGATTGTTCATTCACACATGAACAATATTACTTCTTTTTGGCTGGTTCGGCTTTATTCTGAATGTCTGCGATCATAGAGCGGACAATATGAACCTTAACGTCCTTGGCAATTTCAACTTCGACGGTTTCGCTATCATCAACAACCTTGACGATTGAACCGGTCAATCCACCAGATGTGATAATCTTGTCACCCCGACGAAGTGCACCTAACATCTCTTTATGTTGTTTGGCACGCTTTTGCTGAGGGCGGATCAACAGGAAGTAGAAAATCACCATTACAAAAATGATTGGTAAAAGCCCGAAGCCACCTTCAGCAAGGCCGCCAGACGATTGTGCAAATGCTGGTGAAATAAACATGTTAAGAATGCTCCGTTGTATAAATTAAATCTGGCACGAACATAGCGACACTAGCCAAAACCTGCAATGACCCATATTAAACTATGTGATGTAATTTTTAGATGCTTAAACCCCACAATGCTGATTATAGAGTAGCTAATGGCCGATAATGATTCAAAATTTATATTAATTGAGCAGGTAATCCGGATTGCAGATGCCCTTGAGAGAATGTCGCCGCCTACACCAAAACCAGATGATTTAGACTACGCCAACGCTTATGTATGGCATGCGGCTATGCGTCGGCTTGATCCTGTGTATGCAATTAACTGTGTTCGGCTTGACCTTTTGCGCGGTATTGATCAGCAACGTGACAATTTGCTAGCCAATTCAATTGCCTTTGGGCGTGGGCTACCTGCCAATAATGCTCTTTTGTGGGGTGCACGTGGCACAGGTAAATCATCATTGGTAAAGGCTGTACATGCAAGCATGATGGGAAGTGGTCTTGATTGTGCACTTGTTGAAATTCATCGCGAAGATATTGTCGATTTGCCGTTTTTGATGAGTTTTTTGGCACAGATTCCACGTCAATTTATTCTGTTTTGTGATGATCTGGCTTTTGATTCGGGTGAAACCAGCTATAAATCGCTCAAAGCGGCACTTGAAGGTGGTATCGAAGGCCGCCCAAATAATATCGTGTTTTATGCTACATCCAACCGTCGGCATCTTATGCCACGGCAAATGATGGAAAACGAACGTTCAACCGTGATAAACCCGTCTGAAACTACAGAAGAATCAGTCTCGCTTTCAGATCGCTTTGGATTATGGATCGGCTTTTATTCAATAGACCAAGATGTGTATCTTGAGATGATTGAAGGTTACGTATCACATTTTGGAATTAACGTTCAAAACATAGATGTTCGACATGAAGCGCTTAGCTGGTCGGTTGGTCGTGGCGCACGATCTGGCCGTGTCGCATGGCAATATATAGTTGACCTTGCCGCAAGAACTGAAACTAAATTAAAGTAATTTAATCAGTATATTATTAACTGAAATTAATTTATATTATAATCGATCTTGGGTCGATTGGTTGCCGCGCTTTGCGGATTTCAAAATGTAGTTGCGGTGTATCAACACGACCAGTTTGCCCAACTGTGCCAATTGATTGACCAGCATTTACGATATCACCCTCTTTGACTGTAACCGTGTCAAGATGGGCATAGGCAGAGATCATGCCGCCATCATGTTTAACCAGGACCAATGTGCCAAAACTTTTTACATTTGTACCCACAAAAGCAACGCGTCCACTGGATGTAGCACCTACATCATCGCCTTGTGTGGCAGCTATATTGATACCGTCATTGCGCACACCACGTGCCGCTGGGCCAAACTCGGCAATAATCTCACCTTGAACGGGCCAGATAAAATCACCATCACCAGTTGGGGCAACAAATTTTTTGCGAGGCAGTGTTTGTGTAGCAGTTTGATTTGTGTTTGTTGATTCTGTATTAGCAGCTGGTTGCGCCACTCCGGTAGCGGCAATACCTTTGGGAAGGCCAGTGTCCAGAATAGAAAAATCCTGACTGTACGGAAGCTGTAAACGGTCACCCACAGTTATGCTGAACGGTTCCTGTAAATTATTAAGCTCTGCCAACTGGAATTGACTAACAGCATAGCGTTGGGAAATCGTCAATAATGAATCCCCGGGCTTGACGATATGAAAACGTGTCGGATTTAACTTTAATTGCTGACCTGATCGTAGCGTAAATGGTGCAATCAGATTATTCTGTAGAATAATTGATCTTGGTGTCACCCGATACCTTGTCGCAATGGTATAAAGATTATCATTTTGTCGAGCCGTGACTATTCCGCTTGCTGGTAAGATTTCAACAGCTACACGCAACGGAGCCGTAACAACAGGTGCTGGTTCTGAGCGGCTGAGAGACATGTCAGGCACCTTACAGCCAGTCAACAGGGCAATCGACATGACGCTGATTAGACTGGTTGTCAAAGCTACGCGCGCAATGTTCTGATCTGATTTATTCATCCTGTTTGTCCTCAATAAGGGGTACAAAGGTAACAGACATAAGGTTTTTCCGGTCAAATCCGGTCTCATGGCGCTTTACCACCACGAGTTGTTGAACTTTACCATCACCTTCGGGTGCTACCATGATGCCGCCAATTTTTATTTGGTTCAATAGTTTGTCAGGAATTTTGTCACAACCGCATGTAAGAATTATACGATCAAAGGGTGCCGCTTCTGGCCACCCTGCGCTTCCATCCCCTAATCTGAAGCTGATATTAGAAATTCGCAAAGCGCGTAATTTATTTTCGGCAGCAACCAAAAGTGGTTTCAGCCGCTCAAGTGTATAAACGCGGCGGCATAATAATGTTAATATTGCAGCTTGGTATCCACTTCCTGTGCCAATTTCAAGCACTCGTTCTCGCCCTGTCAGCTCAAGCGCTTCGGTCATGCGTGCAACGACATAGGGCTGGCTGATTGTTTGATCCAACGCAATTGGCAATGAAGCATTCTCATAAGCATGTTGCCGAAGTGATTCGGGTACGAAAATTTCGCGTGGGATACTCTCCAAAGCTGATAAGACAGGTGCGCTCAAAATCCCCTGCCCACGCAAAGCCATAATCAATTGAGCCTTATGTTGGGTGAAATCATCCAATGGTCGCGACTCCTGCTAAAAGGTTAGCGGCTCAAATTCTGATATGTGCTGATACGCTGTTAAATCCATTCCCAATGGCGTCATTGCAATCCAGCCATCCCTTATGACAGCGCGATCACTTCCGGGGCTGGCGTCAGGTTTAGAAATAAGAGGGCCAAGGCGAAAGTAACCTGCTTTGGCACCATCTTCGATTATGTCGCCAAACTTATGCTGGTCAGTTGACGCCACCATCATGCCTTTGATTGTCTCAGGGGCACCTTTTGGAAAATTCACATTCGGGATAAAACGTTCTGGCCAGCCATTATTCCATAAATGCTGAATGAGTGTTGCGCCATGGGCATCGACAACCTGATACTCGTCTCGGTTTTCACGTCCACCTTGCTGGGACAAAGCGATAGCAGGAATACCAGCAAGAGTGGCTTCCATCGCCGCGGCAACAGTCCCAGAATAAAGCACATCATCACCAACATTCATGCCGTGATTAACACCGCTTAGAACCAGATCAGGCTTTTTATCAAGTATCTTGTTCAAAGCAAAAATTATGCAGTCAGCAGGTGTACCCGATACTGAAAATTCCTGATTGGCCACTTCTTTAATTTCAACATCCCGGCGCAAAGTAATTGAACGTGACGCGCCAGAATGATTTTGCGTGGGCGCAACCACCCAAACATCATCGCTTAGACTATGTGCAATAGCTCGTAAAACCTTGAGACCAACAGCATCAATGCCATCATCATTGCATAACAAAACACGGCCAAAAGGCCGGTTTTCGTCAGAATTGACGTTAAATAATTGTTTCGTCATACGCTTTTCTTAACCAGGCGGTCAGTTCCCATATACCCATGCAAAGCAGTAGGCAGACGAACTGTTCCGTCTTCTTGCTGTCCGTTTTCCAAAACGGCAATCATTGTTCGGCCAATTGCTAGGCCTGAACCATTCAGCGTATGCAGAAATTGTGTTTCGCCTGTATCTTTGTCACGGAAGCGGGCCTTCATACGTCGCGCCTGAAAGGGGCCGCAATTTGAACATGATGAAATTTCGCGATACATCCCGCGCCCTTCATCCTGACCGGGAAGCCATACTTCAAGGTCATATGTTTGTTCAGCTGAAAACCCTGTGTCACCACTACATAACTTGAGCACACGATATGGTAGCTCTAGTTTTTGCAAAATAGCTTCTGCGCATCCGGTCATTCGTTCCAGTTCGTTTGCAGAGTCATCAGGATGGCTGATTGATACCATTTCAACTTTTGAAAACTGATGCTGACGTATCATGCCTCTGGTATCCCGCCCTGCTGATCCTGCTTCAGACCGAAAACAATTGGTATAGGCTGTCATACGCATTGGCAGCTTTTCAGGTGATAAAATTTCACCAGCGACAATATTGGTCAGTGGCACCTCTGCCGTTGGTATCAGCCATTTGTCGTCAGTTTTATAGAGATCTTCGGCAAATTTAGGCAATTGACCAGTTCCTGTCATGGTTTGACTATTGACCAGCGATGGCGGGACTGTCTCGACATAACCGAATTCGCTTGTATGTGTATCCAACATCAATGCCGCAAGCGCGCGCTCAAGGCGCGCTAATTGCCCCTGAAGAACAACGAAGCGCGCACCAGCAAGTTTAGCACCTAGCGCAAAATCCATTTGTCCAAGGCCCTCACCAAGCGCCACATGATCAACAGGTGTAAAACTGAATGATGGAATGTCACCATGTGTGCGAACCAGCTCATTGTCACTTTCGTCCATGCCATCAGGAACAGATGCATCCAGAATATTTGGGATTTCCATTAATACGGATTCAAGTTGTTGTGCCAGATCAGCATCGCGATTTTCCAGATCGGGCATTGTCGTTTTGATGTCATTGACCTCAGCAATCAGTGCATCAGCGTTTCCACCATTGGCTTTTAATTTGCCAATTTCCTTGGAGACTATATTACGGCGTGATTGCATCTCCTGTAGTTCACTTTGAACGGCGCGTCGTGCTGCATCCATCTCCAGAATTGAAGATGCTGAAACATCAATATTGCGCCGTTTCATGGCAGCGTCAAAATGATCAGGGTGTTCACGAATAAAACGGATATCA
>JABJBD010000229.1 GCA_018668795.1 Candidatus Puniceispirillum sp.
AATACCCCCATTTGAGACAATATAGACATCCAGCTTATGCCGGTTTGCCACCGTGACAATTTCGTCTTTTACCGGACAGGCATCTGCATCAACATAAATCGCCATCTTCACGCCCTGTAGGTTTAATCTTGTTGGGTCATTGTCTCGCGCGTCATTGTTTCGCGCGTCATTGTTTCGCGCGTCATTGTTTCGCGCGTCACTGTAAAGTGCTTCACTTTACAGCGCATCATTGTGTGGCCAGTGCCGCAACCGTCATTTCAATCTGCGCCTGTTCGATAACTTCGCCGATCATGCCATTGACCAGCGTTTCACCACAGTCATTCGGATCAATAAAAATGCCAAAATCATCATTATTGAACCGATTTGCCGGAATCCAGGCAAAAATCGGGATATATCCTTCTGGCGCGCTTCGGGCAAATTCATCCGACAAGGCTTCGGGACTGTCAAAATCACATGTCACGGCAACCCCGACAAAAAAACTCTGCTCGCCTGATTTGGCCACATCCACGACAATCGGCATGGTCACGATGCAGTTGCGCAGATCGTCCGTTTGCATGGCAGCTAACAGATTACCATCATGATGTTCCATGATGCTGGCAAGCGGCACAAAATAAGTCTGCGACGTCGTTTCCTGTGACATATCAATAATCCGTTGGCTAAATGATGGAGCGCGGCAATAGCCGATCAAAACCGATGCTAATCCTCAATTTCAATCGATGCTGAGCACTTAATGCTTTGTGCTAGGAATGTAAAGCGGCGCTGTGCATGTTCATCAATCAACGCCGCGGCACCAGCACCAACATGCAAGGTCAGCACCTTGTCGGACACGCTTAACCGGATTTTACCCATATCCGTTGCTGTGCCGCCGCTAAAGAACATGGCAAAGCGCAATCCCAGACCAATAGCGACCGCTTGCTTGCGATGCGCATCACCCAGAATATGCCGCAGCTCTCTTGGCCGCGCCTTATTCTGCTTCACCCCGACATGGCGGTGATAGACAGCCAGTGCTAGCCATATCCGGTCTTTATGCGAGATGCAGTTCACGGGCAGACCTAGCACACGGCGGGCAGCCAGATCACCGCGTATATCTTCATGCTCATTCCAACAAAAATCAGCCAGATAGCAAGCCGCTTCAAGCAGGCGGTTAAACTTCTTGTTGTCCTGTGTCATCTGCAAGGGCTTTAAAAAAGCAAATAGCTTTTCCGGCACATCAGGAAAACGGCGGTTGTTCTGATAGATTTCCGAACATACCGCCAGCAGAAAATCGGCGCGATCAGCATCATTCAGCTCATAATTGGCGATCACCCCATCGCGGATAGAGGTGCCGCTAATCTCTAGCTTGGCCACTTTTGCCCTGCGCATCAACGCCCGGATGATTCGTGCGGCGGTTGGCATGGTTTTTTTGCGGCCTTCGGGGATACCGCCCAGATCAGATATGTCGGTGACAATATGATTGAGAATATCAATCGCGTCATCGGCATCAATCTTCAGCCCGTGCAATACCGAAAGCGGATAGCGCGCTTCCTCGATAAATGCCATCCCAAGCGCACGGAAACTACCGCCAACGCCATATAATTTCAGATTCTTTTTGGTGCCAAGCCATGAAACGCTTGCCAGCGCCTTGTCAATATCCTTGTCACTCAGGCTCGATAGATGTCCAATATTCAGACTTATCGAATGCTTTACCTCACCTTTTTCCAGCCGCACGATTTCCAGACTACCACCCCCTAGGTCAGCGACAATGCCACTGGCGCCAGGAATATTCAGCACCAGCCCCTTGCTGACATAATGTGCTTCTTCGCTTTGCGATAACACCCGAATGGGATGCCCCAGCGCAGCTTGGGCAGGGGTGATAAAATCGGCCGCATTTTTGGCGCGGCGCACCGCCGCTGTGGCCACCGCATGAACCCGGCTGACTCCCATATTCGACAGCACATGCGCAAAGCGGGTGATTGTTGTAACAGCGACATCGATGCGTTCTTGGTTCAATAACCCCGTTTTATCAAGATTAGCACCAAGGCGGCAATTTGACCGCTCGTTGAACAATGGAAATGGATAGCGCCCATTATTGGCATAGACGACAAGCCGCAATGAATTTGAGCCAATATCGATCACAGCCACGCGTTCTGTTCGGGGTTCCGCATTGGCTGGCGCCATTGAATAAACAGATGCTAAAGTCATGCGTCATTCTTCGATAAATGATAGGGTCTGACAAGCAGGGATTATATGAAACGCCATGAAAAATCAATTTATGACGATGCTTATATGTCTATCCTTCAGCAAACCGGCATATATGCTTATTGTAATGCAGGGGGCTTGATCCCTGATTGGTACTACACCATTTCAATGTATTATATCGACATTTTACGTATGGGTAGCAGATGTCATTTCGTATAGATCACTTAAACATCCACTGGACCTGCCGTCACACATGGCGGCGAGCGTCGTATAACACCCTATGGTGTCTGATTGGCTGTGCCATTGGTGATCTTGGGACGATTGCCTTTTTTCAATATACCGGGATTCCCTGGTCAACCTTGGCCATTATGTCGCTGGCGATTTTCAACGGGCTTATAACATCGATCATTCTGGAAACGATCATTCTGAGCCGCCAGATGGCACTTAATATCGCCATCAAAACCGCATGTGGCATGTCGCTTGTCTCGATGATCGGCATGGAAACAGCCATGAATCTTGTTGATGTTGCCATGACTGGTGGTGCCCGACTTAATCTTACCGTAATACCAATAATGCTACTGGCCGGATTTTTGGCCCCGCTTCCCTATAATTACTGGCGGCTAAAGGCGCTTGGCAAGGCTTGCCACTAACCCATCTTCATCTTGACGGCATGCGGCATGACCGCTTTGATATAGCTATTGATGATAGCGAGGTGACATGATGAAATTTGGAATTCTGGGTGATGCCAAAATCAGCCGCGAAAAACTGATTCCAGCCATAACATCAGCTGGGCATGAGATCACCCATATCGGGCGGCGTGATCCATCTTCGCCTTCTGATAATCCTCTATATGACGGCATGCGCCAGTCCAGCTATGAAGATGTGCTGGCAGATCCAGGCGTCGAGGCTGTCTATATTCCCCTGCCAAATCATCTGCATGTGCCATGGACAATCCGCGCGATAGAGGCTGGCAAGCATGTCTTATGCGAAAAGCCGATCGCCCTTAATGAGGCCGAGCTTGACCAGCTTGAAGCTGTCGCCAGCGCATCAAATGTCTATATCTATGAAGGCTTCATGATCCGGCATCATCCACAATGGACTTGGATCACCGAAATTGACATTGGCACACCGCAGGCGATCCAGACCCATTTCTGTTATCCGCCGCGCCCCGCACAGGATGTGCGCAATGTTGCCGAATATGGCGGCGGGCCTATTTATGATATTGGCTGTTACGCGATCATGGCGGGGGTGCTGATGTTTGGCGGCGCGCCTGAACATATATCATGTCATGTCGAAATGGATGATGACCGTAACATCGAAAAATTGGCCAGCGGTATGTTGATCTGGCCTCATGGCCAACATCTGACCTTTACCGTGTCCAGCAGTTCTGGTCTGTCACAGATGGTGCATGTGATCGGCACTGATGGCTGGGCACGGCTGAATATTCCGTTCAATCCAAATGGCGCAACAACCGCGCAATGGGGACAGAACACCCTTGGCGATGATGCTGAACGCATTACGTTTCCGGCATGCGATCAATATGCGCTTATGGTCGCCGATTTTGTCGCCCATGCCAAAGCGGGCGCGGCGCCTGATTTTACCCATAGTCGTGCGACGACAAAAACGATTGATACCTTGCTAAGTGCCCGCGAACGCTGATTATGACAACGGCGATCACCGCACAGGAAATAAGCCAGACTAGGTTTTCGATTTCATTCGGCTTTTTTGGTCAAGGTGCCTTTTTTGGCATGTGGGGCGTCCTTGTACCGGAACGAAGCGCCAGCCTTGGCCTTGATCCCTTGATGCTGGCCTTGTTTCTGCTGGTTATTGGCATCAGCCTATGCACGGGCATTGCCTTGGTGACACGTTTTGACCAACATATACCCACCACCCGCATATTGCGCTTTGGCGGACTGTTATTTGCGCTTTCCATTGCAATCTGCCTAACAACATTATCGCTTCCTATATTTTACATTGCAGGCATTTTTGCAGGTATTGCCGCCGGTTTCCTTGAAGCTGGACTAAACACCCAGGCATCGCAATGGGAACAGCAATCAGACCGACGCGGCATGTCATTCTTCCATGCTATGTTTTCGGCTGGCATGCTTATAGGCGCTGTTGTCATCACGGCCTTACTCAAGATGCAGGTTTCAGTTCCAATGGGCATCATTGTCAGTGCCGCTATTTTTGGTATCGGCATGATGCGCCGCACAGAATGGATTCGTGATCCCGTTTCGACAATAGACACTGATAAAGCTACGGTATCCTTGAACAAGGCCATAATTATATTTCTGGGCATCCTGATTTTTATCAGCACATTAATCGAAGGCGGCGTTGTTGACTGGTCAGCTTTGCATCTTCATCAATATCACAATCTCACCCTCGAAGAAGCTGGCAGACCCGTTCTCATCTTCGGATTGGCAATGACCGCAATTCGGCTTATGGGCGACAGGCTTGCCGCCTATTTTCAGACGCATCTATTACTGGCCGTTCCCATGTTGGCGGCGGCGGTTGTTTTGTCACTGGCACTTTATATAGGCCAGCCCACAATCATTATAATTGCTTATGGATTACTTGGTCTGGCGCTTGGTAACGCCTTTCCTCTTATTATCTCCACCGCTGGTCGCCTAAGCGGCAATAAACCCTTGCGGCAGATTTCTCTGATTATTGCCTTTGCCTATTTTGGCCTTCTTACCGGACCTGCCTTGTTGGGTTTGATTGCGCATATGATCGATTTGAATATGACAATCATGACATTGGCTGGGCTGTCATTGATTTCGGGACTCGCCTCGCTGTCCCTATCTCGCATGTTCACATCTGAATAAGGACTAAGAACATGCTGACTAAAGCAGGCTTGCCGCCTTTGCATGCGCTCCAATCGCGTCCCAATCTTCATCATTGATAAGCGTGGCTGGGGCAATCCACGACCCTCCAAGACATGGCACATTAGGCAAAGCCAGCCAATCTGGCGCGGTAGCTTCGGTGATACCGCCTGTCGGGCAAAACCCGAGATGCGGTAAGGGACTAGCTAGTGATTTGATAAAATTAGGTCCACCAGCCGCCATCGCTGGAAAAAATTTGATAACGCCAAAACCCTGTTCGGCAAGCGCCATCATTTCCGAAACGGTTGATGCCCCGGGCAAAAGCGGCATCTCAGCTGTCTGACACCCTTTAATGACAGCTTCGGTACATCCCGGACTAACCACAAAACGTGCGCCAGCTGATGCCGATGCTTGTGCTAATTCAAGCGACAGAATCGTACCCGCACCAACAACCATATCGGGGCAGTGATCGGCAATCGCGGCAATCGAATCAAGCGCCGCTGATGTGCGCAAGGTGATCTCGATTGTGCGGATACCATTGGCCAGCAAAGTTTCCGCCAATGGCACCGCATGGGCAACATCATCAATCACAATCACTGGCATAACATGCCCTAGTGCCAGAACGTCATCAATCGTCATCTTAACCTTTGTCATTATAAATTTATCAGCGGGTTTACGCCGCCTCCCTGTTCTGCTGGGGCGGCCTTGCCGCGCAAGCTTGCAAATAATGGGCGGCCAAAGCTTTCCTGTGGTGCATGATTTGCTATCGCTGGCAAAGGTCGTGCATCCAGATCAGCCGCAACATTCAGTTGTCCGCTAACCGCATCAAGGGTGATCATGTCACCATCTTTGATCTTGGCAATGGCACCGCCTACCACGGCTTCGGGACAAACATGGATCGCTGCTGGCACTTTTCCTGATGCGCCCGACATACGCCCGTCTGTTACCAGCGCCACCTTATGTCCCTGTTCCTGTAAAATGGATAAAAGCGGGGTCAGACTATGCAATTCGGGCATACCATTGGCTTGTGGGCCCTGCGTATGAATAACCACAATCACATCCTGATTGAGCAACCCATCAGCAAAGGCGGCCTTGACCTCTGCTTCACTGGCAAAAACCTGTGCCGGCGCGGTCACAATATGGCGGCTTGGATCAACTGCCGACACCTTGATCACCGACTTACCAAGCGACCCTGTCAGCATTTTCAACCCCCCTGTTGCACTATGCGGGTCTGCAACGGGACGCAAAATATCTGGATCGTGGCTTTCAGCCGTCGCTGGTTTCCATACAATTTCATTATTTGCGCCAAAACATGGCTCAGATGCGTAATCAGCCAGATTATCACCCCATACTGTGCGCGCATCATCATGCACCAATCCAGCTTCCAAAAGCTCGCGGATCACAAAACCAATGCCACCAGCCGCATGAAAATGATTAACATCCGCACTGCCGTTTGGATAAACCCGCGCCAAAAGCGGGACTATATCGGACAGATCGGCAAAATCTTCCCATGTCAGCGCGATACCAGCCGCCGCCGCCATCGCTGGCAAATGTAATGTATGATTTGTTGATCCACCTGTTGCATGCAAGCCGACAATGGCATTCACAAAACTACGTTCATCCAGAATTTCGCCAATTGGACGATAATCATCCGACTGCCGCGAAATGGCGGCGGCCTGATGCGTGGCTGCCACTGTCAACGCATGACGCAGATCATCATGCGGATGAATAAAGGCCGCACCTGGCAAATGCAGACCCATAATTTCCATCAACATCTGGTTACTATTGGCAGTTCCATAAAATGTGCATGTGCCCGCACCATGATAGGCAGATACTTCGGACTTCAGCAGATCGGCACGACTTGCTTTGCCTTGGGCATAGGCTTTGCGAACAGCGGCTTTTTCATCATTGGCAAGGCCTGTTGACATCGGGCCTGCTGGCACAAAAATGGTTGGCAAATGGCCAAAGGATAAAGCCCCCATAACCAGCCCGGGGACAATCTTGTCACATACGCCAAGACAGACTGCCGCATCATAGACCCCATGTGACAGGCCGATGCCTGTTGACATGGCAATCACATCACGGCTCAGCAATGACAACTCCATCCCGGGGCGGCCTTGCGTGACGCCATCACACATTGCAGGCACGCCGCCAGCAACCTGCGCCGTGGCACCTACTGAACGTGCCGCGGCCTTGATAATTTGTGGGAATTTTTCAAATGGCTGATGCGCCGATAGCATATCATTATAGGCTGTTATGATGCCTATATTTGGCTTTATCACATCGGCCATTGCCAGCACATCATCCTGATCGCCGCCTGCCGCCGCTGCCGCATGCGCCATATTAGAACAGGATACCGACCGGCGGTCACTATCTGGATCATTCTGCATATCGGCAATCGATGCCAGATAGGCCGCACGGCTGGCTTGGCTTCGGGTGCGTATGCGGTCAGTAACCGCGTCAATGACGCTATGCAATGTCATGATGGCTGATCCGTAATAATATCAATGTCGGTGATCGTCTGGTGCAATAATGCCGAGACAGGTAAATTTCGATCATGCTGGGCTTCGGCAAGTACTTCGCGTTTAGCGGCGCCTTGAATCAAAAGCATGATATGCCGCGACTGCAAAATCATCGCCAGATTCATACTGATACGCGGATGTGCTGGTGATCCCTTAATGCCCGTGCGTAAAATCTCTGGTTTGGCATCTGGGTCAAAAGCTGTTGCATCGGACATCATGTCGGGAAATAGCGACGCAAAATGCCCGTCTGTCCCCATGCCCAGCAACATCACGTCAAACGGGCGGGCGATGCGCGCCACCATATCGGGGTCGCGGGCAAGGGAAACAAACTGCGCTTGTGCCGCATGGCCTTGCAATAAATGCGTTTGCACCAGCAAATCATTCGAATCTGCATGGTCAGCAGGCACATCACGATCATCAACCAGCGTGATCGTGACTTTTGCCCACTCAATCGGCATGCTGGCCAGCGTTGCAAATGATGGCACCGGACTTGACCCGCCAGACACGACCAGACTGGCTGATCCGCGTTTAGCAACCGCTTGTGATAAATAATCGGCAATAACCGCACCTGAATCTATCATCACGCTTCTCCCTCATGTGGATCAATCCACGCATGTGCGTCACTTAGGGCAAGCGTATCACCTTGCATCGGTCCCATCGTACCTGCCTGATATTTATGCAATGCATGTTTATCAATATCTGCGATCAGCGGGTCGATAATATCCCAGGCGGCAAGCACCTCATCAAGGCGCATAAACAAAGTCTGGTTGCCCCGTGCCACATCCATCAACAGCCGTTCGTAA
Organism: Candidatus Puniceispirillum sp.; assembly: GCA_018668795.1. Classification (GTDB taxonomy): domain Bacteria; phylum Pseudomonadota; class Alphaproteobacteria; order Puniceispirillales; family Puniceispirillaceae; genus Puniceispirillum. The sequence continues at coordinate 8,326 of JABJBD010000229.1, forward strand.
GCATCAGGCAGGCGTTGGTCAAACGTATCACCAAAGGACAAGTTCAATTCAGACGGGAACAGACGCATACCACCAGGCCCTGGCGCTTTACTCGTCAGTTGCAATCGCAGACCTTCATGCGGTTGAAGCCGGATCGTTAATCGGTTTGGCACATCGGGTTTCGCCGGAGCGCCAGGTTTGGTGAAAATATCGTGAGGACGATTTTTAAAGGTAATAACAATCTCGCTGGCACGTTGGGTAAGGCGTTTGCCTGTGCGCACATAGAACGGCACCCCAGCCCAACGCCAGTTTTCGATCACCAGTTTCAAAGCGACATAGGTTTCGGTGTTTGAAACGCCACCAAGCTCGTCACGATAGCTCGCAACAGCCTTCCCATCCACATCGCCTTCTTCATATTGACCGCGCACGACATCGCTAGGCGCGATCGGCTGGATAGCGCGTAACACACGCAGCTTTTCGTCTCGCACCTGATCGGCATTGAAATAAGCAGGCGGCTCCATCCCAACCAGACAGACAAGCTGAAGCAGGTGGTTTTGCACCATATCCCGCAAAGCACCATATTTGTCATAATAGGACGCGCGGCCATTAACCCCAACTGTTTCGGCAACGGTAATCTGCACATGGTCAATCGCATGATTACCCCATTGCGATTCAAAAATCGTATTGGCAAAACGCAGTGCCATCAGATTCTGCACGGTCTCTTTGCCCAAATAATGGTCAATCCGGTAAATTTGTGTTTCGTCAAAAACATTCAGCAATAATTTGTTGATCGCGCGGGCAGATTCGCCGTCATTGCCAAGCGGCTTTTCGACCACAAGGCGGCTTTGTGCCACCGCCAGCTCATGCTTTGCAATCGTATCACATGCCGCACCAAACAAGGTTGGTGCGATCGCCAGATAGAAAATCAATGGCCGTTCGGGTGACAGGCGGCGACTAATCAGTTCGGCAAGTTCGGCCCCGCCTTCTCCGCTAACAACATCAAGCGCGACAATCCGGATAAGCGCTATAAAGCCTGTCCAGTGACCCTCACCATCCTCTTCGCCAGCAATCGCATCTGCGCAAAAGGGGCGAAGCTTGGTTGCGAACTCATCGACTGACATAGATGAACGGGCGGCCGCAATCAGGCGGAATTCGGTGGTAATCTGGCCAGCAAGATAGCGCCAGAACAGTGCCGGAAAAATCTTGCGAAGTGCCAGATCGCCTGTACCCCCGACAATCACATAATCGCTATCGGGTATTTCTGCGGATTTTGGAATAAGTTCAGACATTATGTTACGCCGTTTTCAACTTTCTGTTAGCACCGTTAATTTGATTTCCGTTTCATGCGCACAGCCGTATATCGATTAGCCATGGCCGCCTGCGCGCCCTTTATGCCAGCTAGTGGATCAACCGACAACCATACAGGCACAGCGTTCAGCAACGTTCCCATACGCCCCTGATGCCGGAAGCGCGTGGCAAAGGGGCTGTCGGCAAGCAGACTTTGCACATGTGGCACAATCCCGCCTGCAATCACCACCCCGCGCCATGCGCCCAAGGTCAGCACCGCATTGGCCATCACCGTACCAAGACAGCCTAGCATCAGATGTACCGCATCTCGGGCAATCCCGCCATCTGCCACAGCCGCTACGCCAATCTCCGGCGCGCCAAGCCGGGCTGGTATTTCTGTATCCCCTGCCCGATCAGCCATGAACGCATAGACATTTTCCAGACCTGCTCCGCTTACGACCCGCTCGGCTGACACATGAGCCATGGTCTGGTTCAAAAAGCCAAGCAAGGCGATTTCATCTGCCGTTCGCGGCGCAAAGGACACATGCCCACCTTCGCCTTCAATCGGCACAAAATCGTCACCTGCGGGGATTAAGGCCGAAACCCCCAAACCGGTGCCAGGTCCAATCACCAACAACGGCGCAGCGCGGTCAGACATGCCGTCACAAATCTGGATATTGCCATTGGTTGCCGGATCACTTTGCGCCAGCGCCTGGGCGGTAAAATCGTTAATCACCAGAATGCCATCAACGCCCAGCTGTTGCATCACTGCACTCTTGTCAAAAACCCAGTGATTATTGGTCACATCAACCTTATCGTCATTCACGGGGCCAGCAACAGCGACCGAAAGATAGTTGATCGTGACATCAAGCGGTGCCAGAAATGCGGCTATGGCATCGGCAAAGTTAGGGTATGGCGCACAAGTCATGATCTGCACATGCGTCAACGGTGCCGTGGCATCTGCCGCTACACCAAAGCGGACATTCGTCCCGCCAATATCTGCAACCAGTAAACTCATTCTGCCAGTAAACTCATTTTGCTTATCTCACCCGATGCAACTACCCAAGGTCACGTCATATAGTCAGAGCCTGGGCACGCCTAGGCAAACAGCCTGTGCTTGGTCGCAATTATGTTTCAGACTCATGATACTGTTTTCACCCTGCCTTCGTCCATAGCAAGATATGTTAAAATGGGCGTCCACAAAAAGCTGTTACTGTAATTCCAGCCGGTCACCGGTATCCGCATCAAAATAGGATAGCTTCTTCATATCAAAAGCAAATTCTATTTCTTTGCCAGGCGTGGCACCGGTTTCGGCATGCAGTCGTGCCGTGACTTCCTTGCCACCTAGCGACATCAGCACAAAGGTATCGGCACCGGCTGGCTCGACAACATCAACCTGACATGATGACACATGCAGATCACGCCCTTTGCGATATTGCGCATCACCGATATCTTCTGGCCGTAGTCCAACCACGACATTGGCGGGTAGCTTTTTCGTACGCTTTTCATGCAGAACCAGTGGTTCGCCACCTGCCCGCTCGATGATGACATTATAGCCGGAACCGTTTTTCTTGGCCTTGGCCGGGATCAGATTCATCGCTGGCGATCCCATGAAATCTGCAACAAACAGATTTGCAGGTTTGCTATAGATTTCGGCTGGCGTGCCAATCTGCTGAACCACGCCACCTTTCATGACGACAATCTTGGTAGCCAATGTCATGGCTTCAATCTGGTCATGCGTCACATAGACCATCGATGCTCCCAGATTCTGGTGAAGCTTCTTGATTTCGGTACGCATCTCGACGCGCAATTTGGCGTCCAGATTGGATAAAGGCTCATCAAACAGAAACAGCTTTGGATCGCGAACCAGCGCCCGCCCCATGGCAACACGCTGACGCTGGCCACCGGAAAGTTGCGCCGGACGACGACTTAGTAATGGTTCGATCTGCAACTGCCGCGCTACCTCGGCCAGCTTGATATCCTGCTCTGCCTTTTCGACACCGCGCACCTTCATGCCAAAGGTGATATTCTTGGCCACCGTCATGGTTGGATAAAGCGCGTAGGATTGAAACACCATGGCAATATTGCGGTCTTTCGGGCTGACATGCGTCATGTCCTGGCCGCCAATTTCAATCGATCCACCGCTGATCGGTTCAAGACCGGCAATACAGTTCAGCAACGTTGATTTACCGCATCCTGACGGGCCAACAAGCACCAGAAAGTCACCTGACCCGATTGATACATTGACATCCTTAAGAATATTCAACGATCCATAATTTTTATACAGATTCTTGATTTCGAGGATTGGCGCCATGTTCTTTATCCTTTAACCGAACCCGCAGTCAGACCGCGGATAAAATATTTGCCAGCGACAACATACACAACGAGCGTTGGCAAGGCCGCGATAATCGCAGAAGCCATATCGACATTGTACTCTTTGACACCAGTTGTTGAATTCACAATATTATTGAGTGCCACCGTCACAGGTTGCGTTCCAGCTTGCGAAAATGACACGCCAAACAGAAAATCATTCCATATTTGGGTGAATTGCCAGATGATCGTAACCACAATGATGGGAAGCGATAGCGGCAGAAAAATTTCCCACAGAATGCGGAAGAAACCAGCGCCATCAACTTTGGCAGCTTTCACCAGTTCGGTGGGAATGGTGACGTAATAATTTCGGAAAAACAGCGTCGTAAAACCGATTCCATAAACCACATGCACAAAAATCAGTCCTGTGATTGATCCTGCCATGCCCATAAGACCCAGCATCCGCGCCATTGGCAACAGCACCACCTGAAACGGAATAAAGCACCCGAATAGCATTAGTGAAAAAATCAGATTCGCGCCTTTGAACCGCCATTTGGCAATGACATAGCCATTGATCGCACCAATAAGCGTTGAAATCAGCACCGCAGGCACTGCCAAAAGAACCGAATTCCAGAAATAGGGACGCAGACCTTCGCACTGAATCCCCGTACAGGCACTCGACCAGGCAGTACCCCACGCGGCAAAGGTTACGTCACGAGGCAAAGCCACCAATGAGCCGGTGCGGATTTCATCAAGGCTTTTCAGCGACGTTGTAACCATCACAAAAAGCGGCATCAGGTAATATAATGCAAACAGGCATAGCAGAATATACAGCCCCCATCTCAAGGCCAGCTTGCCAATCATATTCGTTTGCGATGTGCTGTGAATATCATCCGTCATTTTTTGCTCGCAATTCGGAATAAAGATAAGGCACCACAATCGCAAAAACGACAGCCATCATGACCATGGCCGAACTTGCCGCCTGACCGATATTGCCGCGTGAAAATGCCATCGTATACATAAAGGTCGCTGGCAGATCGGTTGCATAGCCCGGACCACCGCCTGTCAGGGCAATGACCAGATCGAAACTTTTAATCGCAAGATGCGCCAATACAATAAAGGCAGACAGAAAAATAGGTGCCATCGATGGAATGATAATCGCCGAATAGATACGCCATGTCGGAATACCATCGACTTGCGCGGCTTTGATAATTTCCTGATCAACAGATCGCAATCCTGCCAGAAACAGCGCCATTACAAAGCCCGAGGCCTGCCAGACACCGGCGATCACGACTGTATAGATCGCCATATCGGGATTGACCAACCAGTCAAAGGTAAAGCTCTCGAAACCCCAGCCTTTGACCGTGGCTTCCAGACCCAGACCCGGATTCAAAATCCATTTCCAGGCTGTACCCGTCACAATCAGTGACAAGGCCATTGGATATAGAAAAATAGTACGAAGCGCACCTTCGGTGCGGATTTTCTGATCCAGCATAATAGCCAGAAGCAAACCCAGGATCATGGAAATGACGATGAACAAAAATCCGAAAATAAACAAATTATCGATAGCTGTATCCCAACGCGGGGATGCAAAAAGTCGGTCATATTGAAACAGACCAACAATATCATATTTCGGCAGCAGCTTGGATTTTGTTAGTGACACCCAGGCTGTCCAGCCGATAAATCCATAAACAAAAATCAAGATGGCGGCAAAGGATGGAGCCAAAACCATTTTGGGTATATGTCGCTCTAGCCATTCTGACATCTTCATCCTCCAAAAATAAACCCCGTCCGATTATAGCACCGGACGAGGCAGAATTATCTACAGGCTATTTGCAACCGCATCAGCCAGCATCTTCACAGCATCAGCTGAAGACATGTCTGAATTGAAATGTGCTGTCACAACGTCAGTGATAGCACCGGCCTGTGCACCGCGAAGTGCCATGCCATGTGCGTAAGATGGAAGCAGTGAACCACCTTTGTTGCTATCGGCCATATCTTTGGCAGATGTGTGTGCACAGCTGTCAAACTCGTCCAGAGCCACGTCAACACGTGCAGGGATTGAACCTTTGTTCAGGTTGAATACCTTCTGGAAGTTTTTACCAACGATAAGCTCGGCAAGCAGAAGCTGACCGTCTTTCTTGTCCTTACCGTCAACGCTGAACATGGCAAAGCTGTCAACATTATAGAGGAAGCCTTCACCAGGTGTTGAAGCACACAGGAAGTCCACGCCAGGCTTCTTGCCAGCAGCTAGGAATTCACCCTTTGCCCAGTCACCCATGATCTGGAAAGCAGCTTCGCCATTCATGACCATTGCTGTTGCAAGGTTCCAGTCACGGCCTGAGAAGTTGCTGTCAACAAAACCGCGCATTGTGCGCATCTGGTCGAACACTTTAACCATTGTGTCAGACTTCAAAGTTGCTGGATCAAGATCAACGAAGGCCTTCTGGAAGAAGTCTGCGCCACCAATACCAAGCGCTACAGCTTCAAATACTGTTGCGTCCTGCCATGCCTGACCACCATGTGCCAGAGGCGTAACGCCAGCTGCCTGCAGTTTTGCTGCGGCGGCATTGAATTCAGCCCATGTTGTTGGCATCTTGATACCGTTCTTTGACAGCACATCGGCATTTGCCCAGATCCAGTCAATACGGTGAACGTTAACAGGTGCTGCACACCAGGTACCTTCACATTTCATATGATTGGCAATTGATGGTGGCAGAACGTCTGCCCATCCATTTGCCTTGGCAACTGAAGAAATGTCAGCAAGAACACCTTCTTCATACCATTCCTGAATGGCAGGGCCTTTCAGCTGAACAGCTGTTGGCGCGTTGCCAGCAAGAACACGTGCACGAAGTGCTGTCATGGCTGCGTCACCGCCACCACCAGCAACAGGCATGTCTGTCCATGTGCCACCGCGGCCATCAAATTCCTGCTGCAAAACGGCAACAGACTTTGCTTCACCACCTGACGTCCACCAGTGCAGAACCTCAGCTTGTGGTTCGGCATTAGCAGCACCTGCGGCCATAGTCATGATAGCGGCGGTTGCCACTGATACAAATTTAGAATTCATTACAATCCTCCCAGATACAAATGCATTTAAGGTGCGACACCCTGACCTGAGCGGCACAGTGTTTCAATATCGTTCTTCATCAATTTTTGAGCGAATGTGATTTTTTTGCCCGAAATATTACACATTGTTACCTAAATATGGTTTTTGTTGCCTTTTGTTACTAAGATGCCCCTTTTGCATTACTAAGATAATGTCTTTTCGTTACCTGATTGTGAAAGATTTGCAATGTCTGTACCCACTATTTTGGTTGTTGATGACGATATGGAAATGCGCCAGATGATGGCGCAATATCTGCGCAAGCACGGTTTCATGGTGCATACAGCAGCCACAGGACGGGAAATACAGCATCATATTTCGGCTGGGCGAATCGAACTGATTTTGCTTGATGTTATGCTTGGCGAAGAAAACGGCATCGAATTATGCAAGGAATTGCGCCGGGAACAGGATGTGCCGATCATTCTGGTATCGGCCTTGTCGGCAGATCATCAGCGCATGTCCGGCTATGAGGTCGGCGCTGATGATTATATTGCCAAGCCTTTCAATCCCGATCTCTTGCTGGCACGCGTCAAGGCGGTTCTGCGCCGTGTCCGGCGTTCGGCCTCGCTGAACTATCGGCGCAACACCTCGCTCTTCAGCTTCGCGGGCTGGGTCTATGATGGCAAGAAAGACGAAGTGCTGTCGCCGGATGGCATTCAGATTGCCCTGTCACAACGCGAAACACGCTTGCTCAAGGTATTACTTGCCAATCCGCATGTGCCCCTGACGCGCGATGAAATCACCACGGCCATGGATGTCACCCAGGCTGGCGATATCAATATGGACAGTTCTGGCCGTGCCTTGGATGTTCTGGTAGGCCGGTTGCGTGGCAAGATTGAAGAGAACCCCAAAAATCCGGCCTTATTGAAAACCGAACGCGGCGTTGGCTATATCTTTGCAGTTGACGTAACGCAAACAGAAATCTGATGAAGATCATTCTCAGTTTACAGATGCGCGCCACGATTTGGATCATCAGCGCAGGCTTGGCTGGCATCTTGTCAAGCTGGCTATGGATGTATTCCGAAGCGCAATGGAAACAGCATCTGCATAAATCATATATGTCAGGGCTGAGCCTGTTTGAAACAGTGCGCGATGACACACCGCCTATAGACGGCCTACAGATAAGCGAATTACCACTTCCTCTGTTACGTCTGGCCGAGAATGGACGCTTTTCGCAATTCCCCGAGGTAGCACCTGCCGATCACATCACACTTTTGTCGCTTGGAGCAACGTCCTCAATCAGCAACATAAACAAACGTATGGCGCTTGCGATAATATCGCCAGATCTGAAATATCCGGTTGCCGAACTTGAAAAATCAAAACAAAACGCGTCTGGCGCCAGTCTCGCTAGCGTAACGCGATTACTGGCTAGTTACTGTTCTAACGCCACAATTTTTATCGCTTATGAAAACAAACCTTGGGTGCGTGTTGATGGCAATGCCATCTGGGGGTGCCAAGCCGCACCAACTGACTACCGCCTGCTTGCCGCCGCTATTCCGATCTTAACGCTGGCCTTTTTATCGGCACTGATCGTCAATACGAGCAGTGCTTTTCTGTCTTTTGCTAATATTTTGTCTGGACGCTGGTCTGCGCGTGGATCAACCAGCTACAGTCCTGAAGGACCAACCGAATTACGCGCAATGATCACAGCTATAAATGCGCATCGTAAGGCAGAAGGCGCGTCCTTATCGAAACGCGCGATGTTTCTGTCGGGTGTCAGCCATGATCTGGGGACACCAGCCGCCCGCCTTCGTTTACGCACAGCTTTGATCGAAGATGACGAACTACGCCACAAAATGGATGCTGATATTGATCGCATGACGGGGATGATTCAGAGCGTGCTGGATTATACGCAATCGGAAATGAATGTCGAAAAGCCGCGCAAAATGTCGCTGGTCGCGCTGGTTGACGCGGTGGTTGCTGATTTTCAGGATGCGGGCTATCCGGTGACCCTACAGGAACAGACCGTCAAGACAATCTCAACACGGACAATCTTTTCCGATAGCAAGCCCACATCTTTGCGAGGAGCGCGGCTCAAGACAAATAGAATGATTGTGATGGCGCAGCCACTTTCATTGCAAAGGGCGATCAGCAATCTGATCGATAATGCGCTGAAATATGGGCGCAAAGCAATTGTGTCACTCGAATCTTCATCGGAAATTGCCGAAATTCATATTGATGATTTTGGCGTTGGTATGAGCGAGGATGACCTAGCATTGCTGACCGCGCCTTTCAAACGCGGCGAGAATACAGCGCATATTGAGGGCTTTGGCATGGGACTAACCGTAGCCTCTACCATTGCTGAACAGCATGGCGGCAGTTTGCATTTCCAGAATATGTCCGATGGCCTGCGGGCGACACTGACCATCGCGCGGCAATAGGAGAAAACAAGCATTGGCAGATTATCCTGATTTTGAAGATGCCGGCTTTTTGCGCCAGCATATCGCCGATATTCTGGCCTTTTACGAACCACATGCGTTTGATCCTGCTGGTGGGTTTTTTCATTATTTCCGTGATGACGGTAGCATTTATGACAAGGACACACGGCATCTGGTCAGCTCGGCACGGTTTGTTTTCAATTATGCCAATGCCTTTATGTATACGGGCACACCGCATTATCGGGACTGGGCGGCGCATGGCTTTGCCTATCTGGTCTCGCATCATCGCTGCGATGATGGGCATTATATATGGCAGCGCAACGGCAGCACGATCGAAGATAGCCGCGCCATGGCCTATGGTCATGCCTTTGTCATGCTAGCCGCTACCACCGCCAGCCGCCTTGATATCGCCGGTGCCAGCGATATGATTGCCGAAATCTGGGATTTCATGGAAACTTATTTCTACGAGCCCGAACATGGTGCTTACGCTGATGAACGCGATGCCCATCTGGCTGTGCTATCAGCCTATCGCGGGCAGAATGCCAATATGCACAGCGTCGAGGCCTTGCTAGCGGCCTATCAGACAACCGGCATGCCACGCTATCTGGATCGTGCCAGCGCCATTGCGCATAAATTCACCGTCGAACTAACCGCCAACACCGATGGCCAGATTTGGGAGCATTATGACACAAACTGGCAACATGACTGGACATTCAACATCGACAAGCCAGACGACCTGTTCAAGCCATGGGGCTATCAACCAGGTCATCAGGTCGAATGGGCCAAACTGATTTTACAGTTAGACCATCACCGCCCTGCCGACTGGCATTTACCTGTCGCCAGACATCTGTTTGACACCGCCATGCAGAAAGGCTGGGATAATGAATGTGGCGGGCTGGTCTATGGTTATGCGCCGGATGGTAGCTTTGCCGATGCGCAGAAATATTTTTGGGTGCAGGCCGAAGCAATCTCTGCCGCCTG
>JABJBD010000164.1 GCA_018668795.1 Candidatus Puniceispirillum sp.
CAACTGCAACCCCGAGACCGTATCCACCGACTATGACACATCGGATCGCCTGTATTTTGAGCCATTGACCGATGAAGACGTGATTTCGGTTATCAAACGCGAATCCGAAAATGGGACATTATGCGGCGTTATCGTTCAGCTTGGTGGACAAACACCACTCAAAATCGCGGCCGCACTTGAAGAGGCTGGCATTCCCATTCTGGGCACCAGCCCGGATGCCATCGATCTTGCCGAAGACCGCGAACGCTTCCAGCAGCTTTTACAGAAACTTGATCTTTTACAGCCGGAAAATGGGATCGCCCATTCGGCTGATGAAGCGCGGACAATCGTCGAACGTATTGGTCTGCCTGTCGTGATCCGCCCGTCCTATGTGCTTGGTGGGCGGGCAATGGAGGTCGTACATCACCTTGATGATCTGGAACGCTATATGCGCGACGCTGTCATCGTCTCTGGTGATAATCCCGTGCTGATTGACCGCTTCCTTGACCATGCTGTCGAAGTTGATGTTGATGCTTTATGCGATGGCACCGATGTCTATATCGCGGGCATTATGGAACATATCGAAGAAGCAGGCATTCATTCGGGTGACTCGGCTTGTTCACTACCACCACAGAATCTGTCGGATGATATTCTGGCTGAATTGCGCCGCCAGACTACCGCGCTTGCGCATGCGCTTGGCGTTGTCGGCCTGATGAATATCCAGTTTGCGATCAAGGGTACAGATATCTATCTGCTAGAGGTCAATCCAAGGGGCAGTCGTACGGTTCCCTTTGTGGCCAAAACCACTGGCGTTCCGATTGCCAAGATTGCATCCCGCGTGATGGCTGGTGAAAAGCTGGCCAGCTTTAACCTAAAGGACGTGATACTTGACCATGTCGCCGTAAAGGAAGCGGTATTCCCGTTTGCGCGTTTCCCGGGCGTTGACATCTTCCTTGGGCCTGAAATGAAATCGACAGGCGAAGTGATGGGCGTCGATACCGATTTTGGCCGCGCCTTTGCCAAAAGCCAGCTTGGTGCAGGCACCGACCTGCCGCTTAGCGGAACAGTCTTTATTTCGGTAAAGGATGAAGACAAAGCTGAATTTGTTGAAATCTGCCGTGATCTTGTTGCTGATGGTTTTGCAATCGTGGCAACGGGCGGCACCACTGATGCCCTGATCAAAGCGGGTGTGCCAGCAACGCGCATCAACAAAGTCATGGAAGGGCGACCACATGCGGTTGACGCCATGCTATCAGGCGATATTCAACTGGTATTCAATACGGCAAAAGGCGCTGGCGCGATCAAGGATTCATTCTCGCTTCGTCAAACCGCACTGACCAACAAGATACCCTATTACACAACCGTGTCGGGAAGTCGGGCGGCTGGACAGGCGATCCGCGCGCTACGTCAGGGCAATCTGGGTGTAAAATCGCTACAGGAACATCTGGCGGCAATCTCTGCTTAATTGTATGACTTAACTGCATGACCTAATGGCATCAGGCGTGATTCAAAATCTGCAACTGCCCCCCATGTCTTTTTTATTATTCATGTCTTTTTATAATCTATGTCTTTTCTATGATATTCGCTGTATCTATCATCTTGCCTGTTTGTATGACCTTGGGCTAGGCTAAGCCAAGGCATAACTTGTACATGCAACCCCTTAGACTATTTTGCCCTTTATTATATTTAAACCAGTCACCTGTTTACAGGCATGACGACTAAAACCGAAGATGACGGAAGAACAGATGGAAAAGATACCATTTACGGCACAAGGCCTAGAAGCCATTAAAGAAGAACTGGCGCATCTCAAAGGCACCGAAAGACAGGCCGTGATTAATGCAATTTCTGTCGCGCGTGAACATGGCGATTTATCGGAAAATGCCGAATATCATGCCGCGCGTGAACGCCAGTCCTTTATCGAAGGACGTATTTCCGAACTTGAAGCTGTCACCAGCCGCTCTGAAGTCATAGACGCCTCCCAGTTAACTGGCGATAAAGTCACCTTTGGCACGTCAGTTGGCGTTGCCGATGAAGAAACCGACGAAGAATCGATTTTTCACATTGTCGGCCCCTATGAGGCTGATATTTCCAAAGGACTGGTATCGACCTCATCACCGATTGCACGCGGCCTGATTGGCAA
>JABJBD010000243.1 GCA_018668795.1 Candidatus Puniceispirillum sp.
GGGGTGGCCTTAAAGCCGCCATAGCACCAACCCCCATTGAAAAACAATCCATCAATATGTGTTCGGTCAATCATAGGCGATCCGTCCATTGACATGTCCATCACACCGCCCCAAATCCGCAAAATGCGGGCACGGCCAATCATGGGCATAATTGCCATACCGCCTTCGCATACGTCTTCGACGGTTGGCAGGTTTCCGCGTTGTGCATAAGTATTATACCCATCTATATCACCGCCAAAGACCAGACCGCCTTTATCTGATTGGGAAATATAGAAATGCCCCATTCCAAAGGTTACAACGCCCGGTATGATAGGTTTTAATCCCTCAGAAACAAACGCTTGTAAAACGTGGCTTTCAATGGGCAAGCGAACACCCGCCTTGGCCATCACGCGCCCTGATGATCCTGCAACGGCGCTACCAACCTTCTTAGCCCCTATGAATCCGCGTGTGGTTTCAACGCCGCTACAGACGCCATTTTTAATCCGGAACCCCGTCACTTCACAGTTCTGAATAATATCGACACCACGGCTGTCTGCGCCTCGTGCATACCCCCAAGCTACGGCATCATGACGGACTGTGCCGCCTCGACGTTGTGCCAATCCGCCTTTTATCGGGAACCGAGTGTCATCAAAATTCAAAAACGGGCATTCATCTCGAACTTGATCGGCATTAAGCAAAGTGGCATCGGCACCATTAAGCAACATGGCATTGCCTCGCCGAACATAGGCATCACGCTGGGCATCAGAATGAAAAAGATTCAAAATACCACGCTGACTGACCATCGCATTATAGTTTAAATCTTGTTCCAAACCTTCCCACAATTTAAGCGAGAATTCATAAAATGGCTCATTGCCATCAAGCAGATAATTTGACCTGATGATCGTCGTGTTACGACCGACATTACCGCCGCCTATCCAGCCTTTTTCGAGAACAGCGACCGACTTTTCCTTAAATTCTTTGGCTAGATAATATGCGGTTGCAAGGCCATGTCCACCACCGCCAATAACGATAATATCATAATGCGCTTTTGGCTCAGGTGAACGCCATGCTGGCGTCCAGCCTTTATGGCCAGTAAGCGCTTCTTTTATCACCCGAAATCCTGAATATCGCATATAGATCTCCTATCATTGTAAGATTGTGATCAGCAACATAGGTTTGTAAATGCAAGAATCGGACAAACCATGCATAAAACGCGACATTATGTATTTGGTGAAGCGACTTTGTCTTCCAGAATGTCACTTATCAGAACCGTTTCATGGGTGATAGCCGCTTGTTGCGCAGCCATGCCCATTACCACAGCCATCATGCCATCATGCATATTAACTTCGACTGAGCTATTTCCCCGCACCACCTCAGCAAATTTTTTGTGTTGATAAAAGGTCGAGCCATTGTGATCTCCAGCCTCTAGCAATTCAGGACCGACTGGAATTTCAATGCTTCTTGGGCCAGCCGGATTACGTGGGCTAACAGTTAATTGGGGAACAGGTGGCGCGCCAAGATCAGCAGGCCAAAAACGCGTTGGGCCAGGCACCTGACATTCAATTTTGCCAGCAACACCAACTGCAGAAATTTCTTCCTGATATCGCGACCCTTCGGCAAACATACATAATTCAAGCATCGCACGGCTTCCTGATGCGAATTCAATGATCACATAACCATGATCCCAGATATCAGGGATCAAGCCATCATAGAGTTCGTCTTTGTGATTATGTCTTTGCCCAGCCGAGGCCATAACCCGCACCGGTTCCGACTGCAGGATAAAGCGCATTAGGTCGAAAAAATGACAGCATTTTTCAACCAGAGTCCCGCCAGTATTTGCATTAAACCGATTCCAATCGTCAATTTTAGGCAGAAACGCAAATCGATGTTCGCGAATTGTCAGCATGTCAATGCCACCAGTATCTTGATGTGCATTTTCGATTAGGGCAGTCACTGGGGGCATGTAGCGATATTCCATTGCCACCCAGACTGGCGCTGGATAGTTTTTTTCAAAATTTTGAAGTCGAGCTATATCTGATGGATCGGTAAATAGGGGCTTTTCAACCAGGATAGGCAAAGCCCTATGACTGGAAATCTCTAGCAATTGATCAGCATGACAAAAATTTGGGCTGACAATAACCAGACAATCAAGCCGTTCATCAGCAAGAAGACTTTCAATTGAGTCATAGAAGATAGCATCAGGTGCTAACTTTAGCGCTTCGTCGCGCATGCCTGCATCGGGTTCAACTATGCCAATGACAGCCGTATTGTCGAGCAAAGCGATATTACGCAAATGCTCTTGCCCCATCATGCCGCATCCGATCATGCCGTAATTAAGATACTCACCCATTTTTGTTCCTTACTGATAAAATATTTGTCTTAAAACGGTTTGTTTTCACTTCCAGCGGGCACGATAGCGCGCTTTTGTCGGATCAAACCATGTGCTGGACGCTTCGACAAGCTGTCCATGCTGATCCCATGCCAGGCGTTCACAAAACCCCCAGATAGGTTGCTCGCTCTTGTTAAAAAGAGGTTGTCCCCAAGTTGGCATGGGCGCGACGGAAACGCTGTCTTCCACTTTGGCAATCCAAAAGCCAAGATGTTCTTTATAAAGCTGATAAAGGGAATGCGACATGTGATTTTGACCATCTTCAAGGTCAAATTTGTCATCAATCCAGATTTCTTCTAAGGCCACTTTAATATCACCAAGATGGCGCACGCGGCGAATTTGATGCGCCTTATCCGAGGCGCCAATATTAGGTAAGCCAGCAGGCTTTGTAATGCGGCTTGCCGAGATTAAATCTGCACTTGGGTCGCCGATCCCATCAATGAGTTCCAGATGAAAGAAAGCATAAACTGACTCACGGTTACTTTTGTGGCGGATATAATTGCCTGATCCCTGGATACGTTCCAACATACCACGCCGCGTCAATTCGGCCAGTGCTAGGCGTAATGTTCCAACAGCAATTCCCAATTCTTTGGCAAGGACACGCTCGGGAGGTAAACGTTCACCATCAAGTCGAATCTTGGCATTTACTTCGCGCTCAATTAAGTCGCAGACCTGCATATATAGGGGTTTTGCCCCGCTTGAGCTCGTTTTTCGCATGTGCATAAACTTTTAATTGAACGACAGCCATAAATCTGTAAAGTAAATATATTGATACAGTATTGATCTATATCAATCAAGACTACTTTTACTTCATCAATGGTGACAAAAGATCATCAAAAAGTGGTTGGTTTATGTAAGGAGGGGGATAGGTGTCGATTATTCCAGTAAAATCTGAGGGTCTTGATTCGTCAGAAGTGGCATGGTTCGCGCCGCTTTGCGCTGATGATTATCAATTTCTTGGTAAACCAGATGGTGATTTGCGTAGCAGTTGGGAAAATACGTCACGTATTATCCGCAAAGCTGACGAGCTAGGTTTTCGTAACATTCTTTGTCCATCATCCTATCAGGTTGGGCAGGATACGTTGAGTTTTGTCGCGGGCAACGCCCCACTAACGTCCAATATTAATATGCTGGCAGCTGTACGTTGTGGCGAGATGCAACCCATCATGCTGGCGCGCACCATTGCGACACTTGATCATATGTTAAAAGGTCGTTTAACGATCAATATCATTTCATCAGATTTTCCGGGGGAGGTCGCTGACAGTGCTTATCGCTATCAGCGTTCACGTGAAGTGGTCGAAATTCTGAAGCAGGTCTGGGAGCGTGACGAGATTAGCTATCAGGGTGAGATATATAAATTCGATACATTACCAACCGATCCAGCGCGTCCCTATCAGCAGAATGGGGGCCCATTACTATATTTTGGTGGATATTCTCCAGCGGCGATCGAATTATGCGCTCAACATTGTGATGTGTATTTGATGTGGCCTGAAACCAAAGATATGTTGGCTGAACGTATGAAAGCCGTACATGAACGCGCCAAGGAATATGGCCGTGTTCTTGATTACGGATTGCGGGTTCATGTCATTGTCCGAGATACTGAGGCTGAAGCGCGCGAATATGCCGAGCATCTGGTCAGCCAGCTAGATGACGAACATGGCAAAGCGATCCGAAATAGAGCGCTTGATGCAACGTCGCTTGGTGTTGCACATCAGGCACGAAACCGCGATCAAGCTGATGATTATGGCTATGTGGAGCCGCATTTATGGACAGGAATAGGCCGCGCCAGATCGGGATGTGGCGCTGCTTTGGTTGGATCAACGGATCAGGTGCTATCAGAAATTGAAAATTACCAGAAGATGGGAATAAAGGCCTTTATCTTTTCTGGTTATCCGCATCTGAGTGAATGTGAGTCGTTTGGCAATCGGGTATTGCCTCAATTATCAACATGTTCATTGCCAGAGGTTTATGGGCGGGTGCCGTCAGGCACGCCAAATACGCCTCTTGGCAACGGCATACGTAAATAGGAACATACGTATAATGGAGCGCTTATCTATTAATCGTGACAAGTCAAAGTCAAAGCTGGAACTGAGCCGTATTATTTATGGTATGTGGCGTCTCGCAGATGATAATAATCGTGAAGTTTCACATGTGCAGGCAAAAGTTGAAGCCTGTCTTGCCCAAGGCATAACCAGCTTTGATCAAGCAGATATATATGGCAATTATGAATCCGAGCGTCTGTTTGGGCTATTGCTGAAAGAAGCTCCACATCTGCGTGATAAAATGGAAATTATCACCAAATGCGATATCAAGTTGGTAACTGACAAGTCACCTGAGCGGGTGGTGAAATATTACGATACTAGTGCTACGCACATTACCCAAAGTGTTGATAATTCACTCAATCTCATGAATATCGACCATATTGACATGTTGTTGTTACACCGCCCAGATCCATTGATGGATCATAATGAGACAGGAAGCGCTTTAGATGCGCTGATAACGTCAGGAAAAATTGGCAGTGTTGGCGTTTCAAATTTCAAGCCATGGGATATAAATTTGCTGCAATCAGCCATGTCAAATCTGATCGTATCAAACCAGATCGAGATTTCATTATTGGCGCATGATGCCTTTACCAATGGTGATATCGCATTTGCGCAGGAAAAGGATATTGCATTAATGGCCTGGTCGCCTCTGGCAGGTGGCAAGTTGTTTAATGCATCACATAAACCCTTGTTCGATAAGCTTACAAGCATAGGCGCAAGTCAGGGATGTGATGCATCGGCCGCTGCCGTGGCGTGGTTATTGGCGCATCCGGCGGGCATTCTGCCGGTTATGGGCACAAATAATCTTGATCGCATTGCAAGTCTTGGGGATGCCTGCAAGATAGAGATTGATCGTGAAACATGGTTTGTTCTGTATGAAATGGCACTTGGCCATGAAGTGCCTTAGGCATTAGATAGGCTTTGACATAACTAGTTTGGTCATGAAATAGAGATTGCGGCGTTTGAACATAATGTCGCCTGCAAAGAATGGGGAGTTTATGCATAATTCTGACAGCAATCACGATAATGATGCGTCAATAAACAGCGTGAGCTGGACAATTGCGCGCACCATATCGTCGGTTATGGCTCCTGTGTCATGGCTGAACAAGCTAGTTATTGCGATTAGCAAACAACTAGCTTGGGTTGCCCTGTTAATTATGGTGATCATGATTCTGTTGCAGGTGTTTTTTCGCTATGTGCTTAATGATGCCCTGGCGTGGCCTGATGAGGGCGCCAGACTTTGCATGTTATGGATGACTGGTTTGATGGCGCCATTTGCAATGCGCACGGGTGGATTTGTTGCCATTGATATGTTGCCAAGAGCTTTGCCTAACAGGCTAGCGCAAATGCTCACCCTGTTTTTGCTGTCTTTGTCAGCTATTGTGCTGATTTATGCGATCCAATTTGGGTGGAAACATACGATGGGATTTGGGGGCAATTTTACGTCATCTTCACTCAAAATACCACTCGACTGGATTGGTATGGATATGCTCCGGTTAAAATTACGCTATGTTTATGCCTCATTGCTTTTTGGTGTCACATTTCTGTTCACGGTCACCATTGAGCTGATCTTAAGAAGTATAATTGCTGTAATTGTACCGCATTTTCCGTTGCCGGAACTTACCTCATCAGATACGGCAGGGGCGAGTTAATGCTAGTTCTGTTTTTGCCAGTTTTTCTGTTTTTCCTGATGATTGGCTTGCCGGTATTTTTTGCTTTGCTTGTCGCACCTGGTTTATTGCTGTGGCTCAACGGGCAGGAGCGTGACATCGCGCTTCTGTATCGCAATGTTTACAATGGCATGGATTCTTTTCCTCTGATGGCATTGCCTTTCTTCATGCTGGCAGGCGAATTAATGAATCGAGGAGGAATCACGATCCGGCTGGTTGAGTTTTCACAAGCTTTGATGGGGCATTTGCGCGGTGGGCTGGCTCATGTGAATATTCTGTCTTCGATGTTATTTGCAGGTTTGTCAGGATCGGCGGTAGCAGATACATCAGCGCTAGGCTCAACTTTGATTCCCGCTATGGAAAAGAATGGCTATACGCGGAAATTTGCCGCGGCCATTACCGCGGCAAGTTCAGTCATAGGTCCTATTATTCCACCGTCAGGTATCATGATTATCTATGCCTATGTGATGGGCGAGTCTGTCGCAGCTTTGTTTTTGGCTGGCATTGTTCCGGGTGTTCTGGTGGGTGCAGGGTTGATGTTGATGGTGCGGGTGCTTGCCGATAAATATGATCTGCCCAAAGCCGAGCGCATTGTTAAAAAAGATATTACGATTCAGCCAGTTGAATACTGGATTTCTCTGGTGCTTCTGCGGATCAATGTGGCTGGGCTTCTGGTCGCAGTCTATGCTGGTATAAAAGCGATATTATCTGCCTTTGTAGGCATTGATATTACGGTTCATGGCTGGACATTATTTATCATATGCTTGCCAATTGCGCATCTGATCTTGCTTGATATTAGGCGGCGTGTAACGCAAGAATTCCGATTTGTCTGTAAACGGGCTGTGGCGCCTTTGCAAACGCCAATCATCATACTTGGCGGCATCATGATAGGTGTTTTTACGCCGACTGAGGCTTCGTCGATTGCCGTTGCCTACGCATTATTGATTTCGTTTTTTGTATTACGAACAATGAAGTTTGGTGATCTGCCATCGATTTTCATGAAGGCTGCTGTGTCATCAGCGACGGTGCTTTTGCTGGTGGGAGCAGCAGTGGCTTTCAAGACGGTTGTAAGCCTGAGTCACGCGCCTGAACAACTAGCAGCATTTGTGATTACTTTGAGTGAAAATCCATTAACTTTACTGTTTCTTATCAATATTTTATTGTTCATAGTTGGTATGTTCCTTGATGCAGGTCCTGCCATTATTATTTTAGGGCCTATTCTGGCACCGGTGTTTATCGACCTTGGTGTGCATCCAGTACATTTTGCCATTATCATGTCAGTTAATCTGACAGTTGGGCTGGCTACGCCACCCATGGGGCTGGTTTTATTTGTCGCATCTTCAGTTTCTGGTGAGCGGGTTGAAACAATCTCGCGCGCCATTCTGCCATTCCTCGCGGTGGAAATATTGGTTATCTTCATGATTACCTATATTCCGGCATTGTCCATGACAATACCGCGGCTTGCCGGTTTCATTAAGTGAGGGATATAGTTCATCAAAGCAATAATGGAGGAAATGATGAAAAGACTAGTAATGCGTTCTCTGATGGCGGTGGCGTTGCTTGCAGCACCAACAATGTCAGCGTTTGCGGCGGATTACACAATCCGTGCAACTGCTAACTCTAATGAAAATGACGAAGATTATGATGGTCTAGTGGTTTTCAAGAATTATGTTGAATCAGCATCTAATGGCGCGATCGCCGTTGAACTATTTATTGGTACCCAGCTTTGTTCTAAGGGTGCTGAGTGTTTGCAGGGTGTAGCTGATGGTTCAATTGACGTCTATATATCTACGTCAGGTGGTGCCGCAGGTATTTTCCCTTACGTGCAGGTTCTTGATTTGCCGTATTTGATGTCTGATGACCGTATTGCCGAGCATGTTCTGTCAGGCGATTTCACCCGCGAAGTCAGAGATATGGCTCTTGCCAGTTCTGACAACAAGGTGCGTCTGATGACAATCGGTAACACTGGTGGCTGGCGTAACTTTGCTAACACAAAACGTCGCGTTCAGAACCCTGGTGATATGAGTGGTCTGAAGATCCGTACTGTTGTTGCTGATTTGCCACAGGAGTTGGTTAAGGCTCTTGGTGCATCACCAACACCTATTCCGTGGCCAGAGCTGTTTACAAGCTTCCAGACAGGCGTTGTTGAAGGCTCCAAGAACGGCATTACCGATATCATGGGTATGAAGTTTCCTGATGCCGGTCTTAAATATGTAACACTTGACGGCCACGCCTATATGGGCGCGTTATGGTGGATGTCTAATGACAAGTTCATGGGCATGCCTGAAGAAATGCGTGCTGTTGTTGTTGACGGTTTTGCCCAGCTTCAGCAGGCGACTTTTGCATCACCGAAGCGCAAGTCAATTCAGGCCTATGCTGATTTCGTAGCTGGTGGTGGTGATCTATACGTGCCGACACCTGCCGAAAAGGCTGCCTTCAAGAAAGCGGCATCTCCAGTATATGACTGGTTCAAGTCGAATGTTGATGGTGGTGAGGCTGTGTTTAATGCCCTGACAAAGGCGGTTGCGGCTGCTGAGTCCGACATTAACGCAGGTCGTGCTAAAGACCTGAAATAAAATGAGAGGGCTACCTTATAATGAGGTAGCCCTTATTTGTAACATGCCCCGCAGATTACTATCTGAAGGGGAATAGCCAAACACGATAATCATCGATAAGTACATGCGCTTTTTCAATTTGTTCATTAGTCATTTTTTTAACGACTTCCTCTTGCGATATTGCCGCATCAGGATCACCGCCGATCGCCGACAGGACGTACCACATATATGCGCGAACAAGATCAGGGGCAGGCATGCCACGGCCAACTTCGTAATACCAGCCGACACCCGATTGGGCTCCGGGATGCCCTTTCATCGAAGCGCGCAGATACCAGTCAAAAGCGCGGATGTCATCCTGTTTGACGCCCAAACCCATTGCGTACATGACGCCAATCAATTCTTCGGCATCGGCATTTCCCGATCGTGCCGCAGGCCACAGAGTTTCGCGCGCCTCAACAAATTTTCCTTCTTCCATAAGATCTCGCGCAGCTTCAATTTCAGCATGCGCAATGACCGGCAGAAAAATGACTGTGGTCATAAAAATCAGAAAGCGACGCATTTAAAATCCTTTATTTTTATAATAACGGTTGGCATGTTTTTTGGGCATGCAGCATTGGCCGAAAGTGTGGATTTGCCGTGGCCACTTGTTGATGCCGATTTTCATAATATTGATGCCACGCAAGCCCGTCTTGGTCAAAAGCTTTTCTATGACAAAATCCTTTCTGGAAACCAAAATATTTCCTGTGGGACTTGTCATCATCACCGCTTTGGTGGATCGGATGGACTGTCTTTGGGTATTGGTGAAGGGGGTGTTGGCGTTGGGCCAATGCGGATGCCCGGGTATGGAGATAGCCGTATCAAAAAGCGGGTGCCACGCAATGCCTCTGCCTTATGGAATATTGGTGCAAAAGAAGTCAAAATTCTGTTTCAAGATGGTCGTCTTTCGGTGTCCGATGAATATGAGAATGGATTTAACTCACCAGCTGAAGAATGGCTACCTGATGGGCTTGATACGATACTAGCAGCACAGGCAATTCTGCCCATGACCGCGCAGTTTGAAATGGCTGGAAACCCAAAGGAAAACGAGGTTGCAGGCGCTGCCCATGACCGGATTGATGCGGTCTGGCCAATCATTGCCAAGCGGGTGCGCATTATTCCCGAATATGGAAAGTTGTTTGTTGAGGCATTCGACGATGTGGAAACAGCTGATCAAGTTGATATCACGCATATTGCCAAGGCGCTTGGTGCTTTTATCGGACAGGAGTGGCGGTCGCATGACAGCCCGTTTGATGCCTATTTAGCTGGTGATGAAACAGCGTTGGATGCATCACAAAAGCGCGGTTTGGATTTGTTTTATGGCAAGGCAAATTGTGCCAGCTGTCATTCAGGTCCGTTATTAAGTGACCATAAATTCTATGCGCTGGCACTTCCCCCTTTTGGTCCGGGGCGCACACGCCGCTTTGATCCCTATGTGCGCGATGTTGGGCGCATGGGCGAAAGTGATGACTTGGCTGATGCCTATAGATTCAAAACACCTCAATTACGCAATATCGCTCTGACGGGGCCTTATGGACATAATGGTGCATATGCATCGCTGGAGGATATGGTGCGACATCATCTCAATCCAATGCAGATGCGCGATGAATGGAAGCCAGAAATGGCAGAATTGCCAAAAGCTGAATGGCTGGCGGCGATTGATTTTGTTGTCATGAGTGATAAGCGTGAAATGGCGCGGCAACTTAGTCATCTCGATATTAAACCGATAAAACTTGATGAGCGCGATATTGAAGATCTGGTTGCTTTTCTGCATGGCCTGACTGGGGCAACTGCACTGAAACTTCCTCTTGGAGTTCCCGATAATGTGCCAAGCGGTCTGCCAGTCGATAAATAAGCTGTCTGTTTAGGGCTATATGCCTTTTACAAGGCGTTGGTTAAGCGCTGCCAGCATATTGTCACATTGTGCAAGCTGTTCGGCACTCACAAACTCGTCTGGTTTATGCCCCTGATCCATTGAACCTGGCCCACAAACCACTGTAGGAATGCCTAAATTGCGTGAAAACAGTCCACCTTCGGTACCAAAGGCCATCTTGATTGTGCTGTTGTTGCCTGTCAGAAGTTTCATGAAGCTAACAATCTCGGCTTCTTTTGGCGTATCAAGCCCAGGATAGGTATTGGTGATGGTAAACTGGATATCTGCTTCAGGAGCGGTCTTTTTCGCGGCCTGAATGATTGGCGTAATACGTTCTTTGAGACTAGCCAAGAGCGCTATGGGATCATCCTCGGCCAGATTGCGTATCTCAAAATCAATAAAAGCTGCATTTGGTACAATATTTAGCTGGATACCACCTTCAATCCGACCAACATGCATGGTGGTATATGGCACGTTATAATCATCATCTTTTTGGCCATGAAGTGCCAGTTCAGCCTGCATTTGGCGGATTTCACTAACAAGATCACAGGCAAGGTGTAAGGCATTCATTGCCATTGGTGCCAATGCCGAATGTCCCTCGCGCCCTTGGCAATCTGCACGTATTGCAGTTTTGCCCTTATGTCCGGTCGCCAATCCCATTTCGGTTGGCTCGCCAACAATACAAAAGGCGGGTTTGTATTTCGATTTACCCATCATGTCGATCAGTGAATGAACGCCAATACAACCTATCTCTTCGTCATAGGATAATGCTAGGTGCAATGGGCTGGTTAGTTCAAGGTGGGTGGCATCAATAAAACTGGCAATTGAAGAGGCGACAAAACCTTTCATATCAGCTGTACCCCGCCCGTAATATTTACCGTCTTCATGAGTGCAGGTAAAAGCAGGTTTGGTCCAGTTTTGACCATCAATAGGAACAACATCTGTATGGCCTGACAGCATGACACCACCATCAATGTTTGGACCAGTTACAGCATATAAATTGGCTTTTTTCCCACTTTCATCAGGGATTATAACTGGATTGACACCATGGCTAGCAAGCTTGTCGGCGACATAGTCAATCAACATCCGGTTTGGGTCACGGCTGACCGAGGCAAAGCCAATAAGATCATCAAGAATGTTGACTGTTTGATTCATTAGCTAAATGTCCTACTACTCGTCTCCGGCAACACCGTAACTTGGGGCGGCGGCAGGATCAATCGCCCGTAGAAGGTAAGGTTGCATTTGTGGCTCATAAGCATTCCAAAGTGAGCGCAAAGCCATGCCTGGACAACTATCACTCCAGTCAACGCGAAGATCAACAAGCGGCCACGTGTGCTCATGGGCGACAATTAAAGCTGCAGAATGCGTTGGGCCTTCTTCCCCGCCAGCATCAATGCCAGCCTGAAGGGCGGTAACAAGACGATCCGCTAGATGTTTATTGTGATTGGCTTCAAAAGAGGCCACCATTTCGGCTGGGACATTTTCAACAGATAATAAATTGCCAGCAGCAATGCAATCAGTACCGCTAGCAACAGCGTTTATTCCAAGGATGTTTTTGCCCGTAAAGCTACTTGTCATACCGTTACTATCAATCGCGGCAACCTGACGATAATCAGCGTGCTTGCGATTTTTCATGATAGCGGCGATTGCATCTTGAGCGGTTTTTCCAGATTGCATCAGATCAAGCACCGCTGGGCCAATAGACGGATCAGTTATGTTCTGGGTGGTGACAGCACCAGCGCCAGCACGCGCATAGGGACACCGACTGCCCACGGCGATGCTAGAGGTGGTTATAGCAACACCGGTCATGCCTGTATCTGCACATCGACCAACAACTGAAAACGTCATTAATTATCTCCCACTACAAAGTCGCCTTGCCAGATATTGCGTGAATTCGTGATTTTCGCGTTCAAGCCAGCTAAGAGGTCCGGAAGTTGATAGTGGCGCTTGCGCCCCTTTGAAAATATTTTCAACAACAAAGCGATCTTCTTCCTGAACATCATCAAGGAAAGCACGTGTTTTAGCAATATAATCATCGACATCATTCTGCGCGGCAAGGACTTCGGGCGCAATTGCTGCGCCATAAAGAATGCTTACCCGATCAACGCCCATCGGTTGCAGTGACAGATACCAAAGATGGTCAGGTGCCAACACATACATATGCGTTGGAAAAATCGTTGGCATGATCGAAGTAAAGCGAGCTTTGCCCTGAAGAGTTTTATTGTCTGGATGAGCTGATCCAACAGGTGCAGTTCCGGATTTGGTAAATGTCTGATAGGTGAAATTATCGAAACTACCACGATCATCAAAGGTGGTATCCATCAAACCAAAATGTGCACCAACCGTATTTTTATGCGCAACAGGCAGATGATAGCCTTCCATAAAGTTTTCGGTTAGATGCTTCCAGTTTGTTTGCCAAATATGTTGGTGACGGAAGATTGTGACATAGTGTTCCATATGGTAGGGCTGAATGATTGGAACAAGATCAACCAGCAAATTTTCAATCGGCACAGCCTCTTTATTCATGGTGACATAGATCCAGCCGTGAAATATTTCGCAACGAATTTCCGGAAGTTGCATGTTATGGCGATCAAAGCATGTGGTTCGATCCATATATGCCGCGGCAATCAGTTTGCCATCAATATTATATGTCCAAGCATGATAAGGGCATGTAAATTTTTTGGTATGTCCGGATCCGGTGGCCAGCCGCATCATACGGTGCAAACAAACATTGGCGCGAGCATGGATAACATTATCCGATCCTCTTACCAAGAGCAGGGGCTGGTCACATAAGTCAAATGTGAGATAGTCGCCAATATTTGGAATTTCATCCGCGCGACCTGCGCAAATCCAGTCACGATAAAAAATATTATCTTTCTCACGTTGATGGATTTCAGGTGATACATAAATACCTTTGGGCATTGCTGTTGCTTGGGCAAGGGGCTTGCACGCAAGTGTCTTTAAGCTGTCCAAGATTTTGTCCATAATTCACCCCGTTTAAAAAAGGTGGGATTGCAATTTCGTCTTAACACACTAAAAAATTTATAAGTCTATATATCAGTCAGGGATCACCGCCGTGATCTCTATTTCTACAACCCATTCAGGCCGTGCTAATGCGGGCACAACAATGCCGGTAGAGCAGGGATGCACACCCTTAAGCCATTTGCCCATCTCCTTATATACCGCTTCTCGATAGCGGATATCAGTCAGATAAACGACAATACGGCAAACATGTTCCATGCAACTGCCAGATTCATCAAGTAATAAAGCGATATTTTGCATCGTTTTTTCAGTTTGCTTGGCCGCGTCACCAATATGCAAGGAGTCACGAGTATCGAGATCCTGTGAAACCTGCCCCCGCAGAAACACCATTGTGCCACGTGCAACCACGCCTTGCGAAAGATCATTATCGAGCTTCTGTTCTGGGTAGGTGTCCTTGGTGTTAAATGGCCTGATTCGTTTGTGCGCTGTCATTTTGTGATGTCCTGACCTTTGTTTATGATCTGGTATGCTATTTCATTCTGTCTGACAAACCTGCGGCCTTATGTGCAAAATCTAGCGGGCCATTCCAGTCAAAATTTCTGTACACA
>JABJBD010000175.1 GCA_018668795.1 Candidatus Puniceispirillum sp.
CGGGTGGCAGGGGTACAACTTTGCGCCAGCTGGCGCACAAGCGCTGCATTATCTGGTGCCAAGGTGCCATCTTTGAGATATAGATTATTTTCAAAACCAACGCGGCAATGGCCACCAGCCGCGATTGCCGCCTGCATCGCATCAAATTCGCGATAACCAAAAGCACAAACCGACCAGCTGGCAAAATCCGATAAATCATCCTTGATGAAATGTTGCAGATCATCTGGGTCTGATTGGAAATTTGCTGCATAACGCCCCAGAACCAAAAGCACATGATGTTTGCCAGATGATCCAGAAGGCAGAATGCCATCAGCAACCGCCCTCTTAAAACTTGCCATATTTTCAGCCGAATATAGGATATGCTGAACATGAATATTCTGTGCATGCGCCTGATGATAAAAATCACGCGCGTAAGCCATAGCGTTCGCGCTGGCATCACCCGTCATTTCACCAAACCCCACTGAAACAAAATCTGGCTTAACCGTAAAAACAATGTCGGCTTGTTCTTGCGGATTATAGCGGCCAACAGCTTCGGTGGTGATCTGTATCAGCATCTCAGGCACCGCACTTCGCATAGCATCAAGCAGGGATATATAGCGTTCGGCATCCAGCACATGCGCACCATTTTCATCACGGACATGCGCGTGCAAAATGCTGGCACCCGCATCAAAACAGGCCTTGGCAGCGGTAACAGTTTCCGCGATTGTTACAGGCAATGCGGGATGATCCGATTTTTGTTTGCGGGCGCCATTTGGTGCCACCATGATGATCGTAGGCTGAGTCATGAAAAATCTTTCTATCAAACGCTGTTCTGTGCAGGATGATAGGATTACCTCCAACAAAATGCTAGCATGACATGGGCAAACGATGGCGCGAAGCCCGATTTCATCAAGCCAATACCTGATAAAGAATGTTGAGACACTCATATGCGTAATCTTCAAGCCCCTGGTCGTTCTCCTGTCATTGCACCAAACGGTATGGCAAGCACATCACATTCACTGGCGACTGAAGCCGCCGTTGCAATGCTTAGTTCAGGTGGTAATGCAATGGATGCGGCGCTAACGGCGTGCGCGGTGCAAGCTGTTATTGAGCCGGGATCTACTGGCATTGGCGGTGACTGTTTTTGTCTTTATGCGCCTGCTGGTAGCACGAATACTGTCGCTTTCAATGGCTCAGGCCGGGCACCTTTAAAAAACAATCTAAGCTGGTTTCAAGAGCAAGGCATCACCAAAATCACCCAGACTATGCCGCATGCCGTCACCATCCCAGGTGCAGTTGACGCATGGTTCCAGCTCAACCGTGATCATGGGCAGAAATCGCTAGCTGATATTTTGCAACCTGCCATTAACTATGCACGGGATGGCTATCCAGTTGGTCAGCGTATCGCTTTTGATTTTGCTACTGCATATGACGTTATAAAAAGTGACCCTGATACAGCCGCCCTTTTCTTAAATAAAGGAGAGTCCTATAAAATAGGACAACGCCATCACCAACCAGCTTTGGCAAAAACGCTTGAAACAATTGCCGCACACGGACGAGATGGCTTTTACAAAGGTGCGGTCGCAGATGATATTCTGGGCAAACTGAACAGTCTAGGCGGGCTTCATACTCAGGCTGATTTTGATACAGCTATTGGTGATTATGTAACACCGATAAAAACCCGCTACCGTGATTATGATATCTGGGAATGCCCACCAAACGGTCAAGGTGTTTTTGCCTTATTGCTTCTAAATATCATGGCACAAATTCCAACCTTTGGTGATAATCCGCTTACCCCCAAACGTATCCATCACGAAATTGAGGCCGGTCGGCTGGTCTATCGTGACCGATCACTTTACCTTGGGGATCCTGCCTTTGGGTCCATTCCGGTCGAAGAATTGCTAAGCTCCGAATATGCTGACACGCTTCGTGCGGCGATCAATCCTGACATCGCGACAGCGCCTTTGCCTGATTTATCGCTTCCACCCCACAAAAGCACCGTCTATATCAGTGTGGTTGATAAAGACCGGAATGTATGCAGCCTGATCAATACCGTTTTTCATGGATTCGGGTCGGGAATTCTGGCACCTAAATCAGGTGTTTTGTTACAAAATCGCGGCATGGGGTTTGTGCTTGACCCAACACACCCAAATTGTATTGCCCCGGGGAAACGTCCACTTCATACAATCATCCCCGGCATGGCAACATATAATGGTAAAGCCGTCATGCCCTTTGGCGTTATGGGTGGCGATTATCAGGCCTTTGGCCATATGCAGTTTCTGACGCGCCTGCTTGATTATGGCATGGATGTACAACAGGCGCAGGACATACCTCGATTTTTTGCTAATCCACATGAAAATTTTGTTGAAGTCGAAAATACAATTGCGTCGGATACCCGCGAAGCACTTATTAAAATGGGGCATAATATCGTCGAAGCCAAAACGCCGATTGGTGGATCACAAGCTATCTGGATCGATGAAAAGGAAGATATGCTACATGGGGGATCAGACCCACGCAAAGACGGTTGTGCAATTGGCTACTGATATATGCTGATCAATATGGGGCTTGGCGAACTGGCAGTAATCAAACAGAAATTCATAGGCCACCCTAGCTGATTGTGATAGTAACAGCATAGTATGATGTGATAGTGACAAATGCGCATGATGTGCATTTTAACGCCTTACAGGTAACCCTATGCCAACAAAGATGACTATCAACACATTCACCGCGCTGAAGGCTGAACGAAAAATTGTCTGCCTAACAGCCTATTCGGCACCCATGGCAGCCATTCTAGATGCACATTGTGATCTGTTGCTTGTTGGTGACTCGGTGGCGATGGTGCTTTATGGCATGGACAATACCCAAGGCGCTGATATTCAGATGATGGTTCGTCATGCTCAAGCCGTCATGCGTGGCACAAAACAAGCACTTGTTGTTGTCGATTTACCTGCTGGCAGTTACGAGACCAGCCCTGAACAGGCTCTTACAACAGCCACTCAAATCATACAGGAAAGCGGCGCCGACGCTATAAAGCTGGAAGGTGGCGCCCTTCTAAAGCCCCATATAAAATTACTGGTCAAAAATGGCATTCCCGTCATGGGGCATATTGGGCTATTGCCGCAAAAAGCATCCTCGGCAAGCATGTACCGGATCACCGGAAAAACTGACGACGAAGCTGCATTGCTTCATGCCGACATGCATGCGCTCGTTGACGCAGGCGTCTTTGGCATCGTGATGGAAGGCATTATCGAACCGGTCGCCAAAGACATCGCTACCGCTTGTTCTGTTCCAACAATTGGCATTGGTGCCTCGACTGTCTGTGATGGGCAGATACTGGTGACTGATGACATGGTGGGTCTATTTGATAAATTTGTCCCCACTTTTGTGCGCCAATTTGGCAAGCTTAATCCAGCTATTACCGAATCTGTCAGCGCCTATCGAGCGGCAGTGATTGACGGTAGCTTTCCTAGCAACGAGCATTTGTTCTGGCCCAAAGTTGAAAAGTGATTCACAAACGGACAATAGACTATGACCCAACTGATCACCGATAAACCGACGCTTGCAAGCCTGTTGATACAATGGCGTCAGCACGGTGAATCAAGTGCCTTAGTGCCAACGATGGGGTCTATTCATGCTGGACATCTTGCCCTAATACAAACTGCCCGCACATTGGCAGATCATGTAATAGTGACAATCTTTGTAAATCCAACACAATTTGCCAAGGGCGAAGATTTTGAACTCTATCCCCGCACGCTTGATGCTGATATGGCGGCCATACAGACGGCAGGTGGTGCCGATGTGATTTTCGCGCCACAAACCATGTATGCGCCTGATCATGCGACAAATATCATACCTGCTGGCGTTGCGTTGGATCTTGAAACCGAACAGCGCCCACATTTCTTTACAGGTGTTGCGACTATTGTCATGAAGCTGTTCATGCAGGTGCCAACTGACATTGCCATTTTTGGTGAAAAAGATTACCAGCAACTTGCGGTGATCCGGCAGATGGTTCGCGATCTTGATGTGCCTGTCGATATTATCAACCACCCAACCGTACGTGAGCATGATGGGCTGGCCTTATCATCCCGCAACAGCTATCTGACAGCTGATCAGCGTGAGCTAGCCCCCTTGCTATATGCCACATTATGCGATGTTGCAGGTGATATTCATGATGGCCATGATCCATCATCACGCATCGATATGGCCATTAACAAGTTAGTCGGTGCGGGTTTTGACAATATTGATTATTTTGAACTGCGTGATGGCAATAATTTGGCAACGGTTAAAACACCTGAGCCAGAAAACCGTCTGCTGATAGCTGCCCGGCTTGGGGAGACGCGCCTGATTGATAATATTGCCCTTGGACGTCATACATGATTAAACTTAAAGATATTATCAATTTTGATGCCTGTCCGCTAACCACTTCAAGTTTTCGTGATGCGTGCCGTGACCAGCTTAATCGTGATGGTGTATTGGCGCTACCAGACTTTTTACATCATACCGCAATTAATACGCTTGTTGAGGAGGCCGAAAGCCAAAAGCATTTGGCTTTCTACACCAGTGCGTCACACAATGTGTACCTAACCAAGCCTGATCTGGATTTGGGAGATGATCATGTATTTAACCGTCAGATCACCTCATCAAAAGGATGCATAACAACAGATCAGATTCCGACTGCTTCTGGTCTGCATATGGTTTATAATGCTGATATTTTTCGTGACTTTGCCTGTGCAGTGCTTGGCGAAGATATGCTTTATGAATATGCCGATCCTCTGTCATCCGTTAATGTACATTTTGCTGAAGACGGCAAAGAACTAGGTTGGCATTTTGATAATTCTTCTTTCGCCATCACTTTGCTTTTACAAGCACCCAAAGATGGCGGCGCGTTCGAATATGTTCGTGATCTGCGTGATGCCGATAAAGGCGAATTGAATTTCACTGGTGTCCAATCCGTGCTTGATGGCGATATAGTAGCCCAGCATCTAACGATGGCGCCCGGCACTTTGGTGATGTTTCGAGGACGTAATTCAATGCATCGCGTGACTCCCACCATTGGTGATATTTGCCGAATTCTGGTGGTGTTTGCCTATAACGCCGAACCCAATATCGCTTTATCTGAGGCCGCGCGTATGACTTTTTATGGTCGGTTAGACTAAAGCGCTAATTGTCTCACTAAAGCGCCATAAAAAACTGTAACCCTATACGCGCCTCACGGTTATTTTTACTACTTGCAAGATTGTGCCTTGCTTCGGCGTAGAGACGAAAATGTCCATACCCATCAAATAATTGCCAATCATAATAGCTAGCAATATTAAACTCACGCATAGCTGGTTTCAGATCAACAGATTGCGTTTCATATGTTACTGAACCAGCTTTTGTTCGGCCGACAGGGATGCGGTAATTCAGTTGTCCCTGTTCGATTGTGACTGGCTGGCTTAGGGCAAGACCTATCTTTGATTTATTGGAGAAGTTTGCTTGATCTACAGGCATTTCCGCACCGACTGTCCAGCTTGATAAAAAAATATTACTGGCACCAGTCAACAAGCTATTCTTTGTTTCGACTTCTGGCCTAGTCATGCCGCCAGCCAACTGGGCAAAGCCATTTAGCCCAAACAAATCACGATTATAATCAAAATTGATATAGGTGGTGGTACTTGATTTAACCTGCCCAAAACTGCCACTATGCCGATTGCCCAGAAATTCATTTTCTACCGTACCCATTCCAAATGTCAGCCGCGCCCTTTTACTCAGGTTAATCGGTAGGGCGACATGTTGTTCAGATTCAAAAAAGGCAGCATAATGATCCATAATTCCACCAGCACTGGCAACATTGCTACGGCGCGTATCTATTGGAAGGATGCGCGTTGTCAGATCAACGTAAAAATCCCGCTCAAATGTATCAAGAATCATAACTTCGCTAAGAGCTACAAATTGCGCTGGGCTGGCACCAGCAACCGCCACACCACCAGACACCTCCGTTACAGATCCTGACGTTCGTCCCGTTGTTGGGATTCCAACGGCGCCATATGGCCGGGTCGCCATTTCCATGTCCAACAAACCCTGACCATGTACTGTGACATCATAACCATCAACTGTCTTATCCGCTGTCACCAACAATAGCTTTGCCAGGTTTTTGCCCGACATATGCGGCCACATCTGATGCACCACCGCCAGCGCACCCGCGACCATTGGTGCTGCCATGCTGGTACCTGTCAGATAGGCGTAACCACCATTATGGTAAGTGCTGTAGATATAGGTGCCAGGTGCCATGATAAAGCTATCCTGAATTTTTGCGGCATCATGGCAACGACCATCATTCCAGGTCACACAAACATTGCCTGCCGCATTGCCTCGCAGAAACCTACCATCGGCATCCCAATTACCGACAATCAGCATCTGCCCATCTAGTATCAGTGACCCATTTTCGTCTGTAGCTGTGGCTAACTGGTTATGGCCAGCGCTATAAATGGTGCCATCATTGCCTGCCGCCTTGACCAGCACCTGATCAGATCCCAACGCCGCTTTCCACGCATAGGCTTCATCACGGCTGTTATAGTAACCATTGACGCCATGATAGGGATCACTGCTGTAGTAAGAACCATCACTCAGCTTCACAAGGGTGCTTTCAAAGCTATAATCCCGCCCATAAGCGGCGCTCATATTAATTGCGACAGCTCCCAAATCACGCCCCCATGCTGCCGCTTGGCGCGCGACCTGGAAACTATAGCTCCAACCACTTGTGACTTTGGCAATCGCCAGATCGGCATCAAAAGCAGCGCCATGCATACCAATATCATTCTTGACTGCTGCCACAATTCCTGCCACATGCGATCCATGGCCATTTGCATCGGTCAGTCCAGCACCCGAATAATCAATGCTGTATTTGATTTTGCCTGCTAGATCGATGTGACTTGCATCAATACCAGTATCGGCAATGACTATCAGGCTACCCTTGCCCGTCCAGCCACGTGCATAAGCGTTGCTAAAATGTGTAACGTCTAGCGGCGATGCGCCATAAGCATTGCCCCAATATTCCGCAGTTTCAAAATCGGATGGTTCAAGGCTGTCAGTGCTATCAGAACCGCCCTCATTCAGCGCATATGTACGAACACCAATAGCATTAACATCAAAGCGCTCTTCCTCGACTGCTGGCACATCACTTACCGCCAGTCCGCCACCACCACCGCCACCGCCGCATCCAGATAGCAAGCACATCATAGTACACGCTAACGCAAGCCGCCAGATTGGCAACGGTATTTCAGGTAGTGTTATATATGGTTTTGCAGTTAGTAATTTTACAAAAACAAAAAGACGAGACACCACATAGGTATAATTTTTAAAGCAATTTGGGTACGCATGCATCAGCGTAATTTCTCCAGCCTTAGGGGCAATGACTAGAGAAAGTCGTAGTAGCATAGATAGAAAAAGTAAAATTTACGTTAATTGCTAAATTTTATACAACTTATAGAATACATGCCAACTGGATAGGCCATTACGGTATGTTTCGTATGTTAATAAAAGTTTAATATATATTAAAATATTGTTTATACGTGATTATATATTTAGCTATTTTGAGAATTCATTAGCTAACTAGGCTGAGAATGAAATTATGATTTTAAATAAAATACAACCATTACGTTATTATATTTTGCGAATCGTTGGTTTTTCTTAGTTTTTTGTTAACCTTTCTAAAACAGAGTCCATATTGCCCGTATGCATGGTTATTTAAAATTGCAAATGTTGAAAAAAGGTAGCAACAAACCTGACCTAGTTAAAAAGATGACTGATTTGGTTACTAATTGATCATTTGCCTGATCAATCGCTTGGCAATAGATAACCAAACTGGCAGG
Organism: Candidatus Puniceispirillum sp.; assembly: GCA_018668795.1. Taxonomy (GTDB): domain Bacteria; phylum Pseudomonadota; class Alphaproteobacteria; order Puniceispirillales; family Puniceispirillaceae; genus Puniceispirillum. The sequence continues at coordinate 7,830 of JABJBD010000175.1, forward strand.
GCAACGTCAGCGCGAATTTTAACATGCCTAATCACGGTCTGTGTGCATCAGTATGAAACCGATGGTGATCCCGGAGGGACTCGAACCCCCTACCTACAGATTAGGAATCTGTCGCTCTATCC
>JABJBD010000178.1 GCA_018668795.1 Candidatus Puniceispirillum sp.
CGGATGGCACCTGTATTCGTGATTATATTCATATCAGTGACTTGATCGGGGCGCATATGGTGGCGCTGGATCATCTGATGGATGGTGGCGCGCCTGTGATTGCAAATTGCGGCTATGGCACGGGTAATTCGGTACGCGATGTGTTGGCGTCAGTTGCGCGGGTGTCGGGATCACACCTGAATGTCACCGAAGCCCCGCGGCGGCCAGGTGATGCGATCTATCTGGTGGCAGATTCAGGTTTGCTGAAACGCGAACTTGGTTGGGTACCACAATATGACGATCTTGATTCGATTGTTAAAAGCGCGATCGACTGGGAACGCAGATTTCCTGACTAATCAGACCTGTGGACTAATCAGACCTCGGGCGGCACGCCAACATGATTGAAACCGCCATCGACATAATGGATCTCGCCAGTAACGCCAGATGACAGGTCAGATACCAGATATAGACCAGATCGGCCAACTTCATGGATGTCGGGATTACGGCCAAGCGGCGCATTGTCTTCGGAATGACGATAGATATGGCGCGCGCCCGTGATTGCGGCACCTGCCAGTGTTTTCATGGGCCCAGCAGATAGGCCGTTGACGCGGATATTCTGGCCGCCAAGATCAACCGCCAGATAGCGAACCGAGCTTTCCAGCGCGGCCTTGGCAACCCCCATGACATTATAGTTCGGAGTGATACGCTGGGCACCGATATAGCTCAAGGTGACCAATGATCCACCAGAGGGCATCATATGACGCGCGGCCTGTGCCGCTTCGGTAAAGGAAAAGGCGGATACCATCATCGTGTCGGCAAAATTCTGCCGGCTGGTATCCATATAGCGGCCTTTGAGTTCACTCTTGTCAGAAAAGGCAAGCGCATGAACGACGAAATCAATCGATGACCATGTTTTTGACAAGCTTTCAAAACATGACGCGACGGCACCTTCATGCGCCACATCACATTCAAGCAATAGATCGGAACCAATGGATTCGGCAAGTGGACGCAAGCGTTTGCCAAACCCCTCCATCTGATAGGAAAAGGCCAGTTCGGCACCTTGATTGGCAGCCGCAGCAGCAATGCCCCATGCAATCGAGCGTTCATTGGCAACACCCATGATAAGGCCGCGTTTGCCAGCCAGAAGTGATCCAGGTGCCATTGTCGCTATATCGGCTGTATCACTCATGTCAGACTTTCCGCAAAGCCAAGGTCGCGTTGGTACCACCAAAGCCGAATGAATTCGACAAAGCCAGCTTGATGTCAACATTGTCTATGCGTTTTGAAGGCACCGGAATATCACCTATGGCTGGATCGGGATTGTCGATGTTGGCCGAGGCGGCGATAAAGCCGTTCTGCATCATAATCATTGTATAGATGGCTTCTTGTACGCCAGTGGCACCTAGCGAATGCCCCGTCAGTGATTTTGTTGAAGTGACCACAGGGAGATAGCCGCGCGGGCCAAAGACCTCACGCACAGCATCAAGTTCCTTGGCATCGCCAACAGGCGTTGAGGTGCCATGCGCATTGATATAATCAACCTTGTCATCAAGCTTGTTGCCGTCAAACCCGTCAAGGGCAAGTTGCATACAACGCACCGCGCCTTCGCCTGATGGTGCGACCATGTCATGACCATCCGAATTGGCACCATAGCCAACAAGTTCAGCATAGATTTTGGCACCACGTGCAACAGCGCGATCCATGTCTTCAAGCACAATCATGCCGCCGCCGCCAGCAATGACAAAACCATCACGGTCGGCGTCATAGGCACGTGATGCTTTTTCCGGCGCCTCATTATATTTTGATGACATCGCCCCCATGGCGTCAAACAATACGGACAAAGTCCAGTGCAATTCTTCACCGCCCCCAGCAAACACAATATCCTGACTGCCGCTACGGATCGCATCGGCGCCCGACGTGATGCAATGTGCCGAGGTTGAACAAGCCGAGGTGATCGAATAGTTCAGTCCCTTGATTTTGAAAAAGGTCGCGATACAGGCCGATACGGTAGATGACATGCAACGTGGTACCATATAGGGGCCTACGCGCTTTGGGCTTTTTTCACGTGTCGTATCAAAGGCCGTCAGCATGTTGGCCGTTGAAGGCCCACCTGAACCTGCAATCAGACCCGTGCGCGGGTTTGATACATCATCTTCGCCAAGGCCAGAATCGGCAATAGCCTGTTCCATAGCCAGCACAGCATAGGCTGCGCCCTCGCCCATAAAGCGCATCTGCTTGCGGTCAATATGTTCGGTAACATCCATCTTGACGGTGCCATGAACCTGACTGCGAAAGCCAAGTTCGGTATATTCAGGCGCGGCGACGATGCCTGATGTGCCGGCACGCAAAGATTCGGTAACTTCGGCAACATTATTGCCAATCGATGATACAATGCCAATTCCGGTGATCGCGACGCGACGCATATTAGGCTCCTTCTGGTTGGAATAATCCAACTCTGATGTCATTGGCTTCAAAAACGACCTCGCCATCGCACAGCACTTTACCATCGGCGATGCCCATGACAAGACGGCGCATAATGACACGCTTCATATCAAGGCGGAATGTCACCAGTTTATTGCTTGGCAAAATCTGGCCCGTGAATTTGACTTCACCAACGGATAACGCGCGGCCACGGCCAAGGCCACCTGACCAGCCCAAGAAAAAGCCAACAAGTTGCCATAAGGCATCCATGCCAAGACAACCCGGCATTACCGGATCGCCCTCAAAATGACAGGGAAAAAACCATAAATCAGGGTTGATGTCGAATTCGGCATCAATTTGGCCTTTGCCAAAATCACCCCCATCGGCATCAATATTTGTAATCCGATCACACATCAGCATCGGCGGCAGTGGCAATTGCGGATTGCCCGGCCCGAACATTTCGCCTTTTGCACAGCTTATAAGCTCGTCATAGGTGAATGAATTCTGATTGCTTGGTGACATGTTAACTTTCCTCTTATCAAGACTGGCCTCTTATCAATGCTGGCCTTTTATCAAAACTGATAGAAACCATCCCGTTCGCCAGTCACGCCCGATAGCATTTTCACGCCATGTAATTGGACTAAACTCCTGCAAAATATTGCAAAATTTATGTTTCAACCTAATTTCAAAGACCTAAACAAACCTAGATATACCCTTGTTATCAAGGCCTAAGAAAGCACGAAATCAGCACCAAAGCCAAGGTAATATTGACAAAATATTTAGGAGCGGTCATTTTCAGTTCAAATGGTTGAAAAAAATCCAAATCCGCTAGCGCGTCCGTTAGCTGCAAACGAACAGAAGCTAGCGGATCAACTGCGCGCGGCGGGGTTGCGCCCTACACGCCAGCGCATTGCGATCGCCGCTTTGTTGCTTGATGGTCGTCATCGGCATGTTTCACCCGAACAGCTGACTGCCGAAATTGCGAAGACCGGCATGCATGTTGCCGGAGGTACTGTTTACAACACGCTGAACCAATTTACCGATGCGGGATTATTGCGGCGGATCACCCTGCATAATGAACACAGCATTTTTGACACGAATGTTGACCATCATCATCATTTCTATGATGCCGATAATGACAAATTGACCGATATTGCGTCGGATGACGTGATATTGGCACATTTGCCAAAAGCGCCGGATGGCCATGAAATATCATCTGTTGATGTGGTTATCAGTATTACTGCCAAATAAAGATAAATACCGTAAATAAAGATTTCTAAATTAAGCCCTCACATATGAAAGCCAATGCGTTTACACCGTCAGATATGGCGTTTATTTATATTCGTTCTAAACAGGCTTGACCTTGTTGGTCTGGCCTCATATCTTTTTTGTAATCGTTCTAAAGAAATGACACGTGATGATCTGCGATCTGTATAGGAGTCTGTTTCCTTGGTTCGATTATCACTTATTATTACGCACTAAACCAACTTGATCGGAGAGACAAATGGACGGCGAAAGCAAATGCCCGGTAATGCACGCACCTCAATCAAACGCGACAGCTGGCGGTACATCTAACCGCGACTGGTGGCCAAAGGCGCTTAATCTCAGTATTTTGCATCAGCATTCAGCGGCGTCCAATCCGATGGGGTCAGATTTCAATTATGCCGATGAATTCAAAAAGCTTGATTTCACCGCGTTGAAAAAAGACCTGAATGATTTGATGACTGATTCTCAGGATTGGTGGCCAGCCGATTATGGGCATTATGGCCCGTTCTTTATCCGTATGACGTGGCACGCAGCGGGCACCTATAGAACAGGTGATGGTCGTGGTGGTGGCGGTACAGGCGCACAGCGTTTTGCCCCGCTTAATAGCTGGCCGGATAATGGCAACCTTGATAAAGCGCGCCGCCTGTTATGGCCGATCAAACAGAAATATGGCAAGCAGATCAGCTGGGCCGACCTTTTGATTCTGGCAGGTAATGTTGCCATTGAGTCAATGGGTGGCAAGACGTTTGGCTATAGTGGCGGGCGTCCAGATATTTGGGCACCAGAAGAAGATATCTATTGGGGTCTTGAAACAGACTGGCTGGCGAATAATCGCTATGCAGGTGACCGCGAACTGGCAACCCCGCTAGCGGCGGTACAGATGGGACTGATCTATGTGAACCCGGAAGGGCCTGATGGCAATCCTGATCCGCTGGCAAGTGCCCGTGATATTCGTGAAACATTTGGCCGTATGGCGATGAATGACGAAGAAACGGTAGCTTTGACCGCAGGTGGACATACGTTCGGTAAAGCGCATGGTGCTGGTGATGCTGCCCTTGTTGGGGTTGAGCCAGAAGGTGCCCCTCTCGAAGAGATGGGCTTTGGCTGGAAAAATGCGCATGGCAAAGGCAAAGGCCGTGACACGATCACCAGTGGCATTGAAGGCGCCTGGACAGCAAATCCGACACAGTGGGATAATGGCTATTTCGATCTTCTGCTTAATTATGAATGGAAGCTGGTGAAAAGTCCGGCTGGCGCACATATCTGGCATGCGATCGACCAGAAGCAAGAAGATATGGCACCGGACGCCGAGGATTCTTCGGTGCGTGTGCCAACGATGATGACAACAGCCGATATGGCGATGCGCGAAGATCCAAGCTATCGCAAAATATCTGAGCGGTTCCATAAAAACCCTGATGAGTTTGCCGATGCTTTTGCGCGTGCATGGTTCAAATTGCTACATCGTGATATGGGTCCGCGCACCCGCTATATGGGGCCGGAAGTGCCTGAAGAAGAGCTGATCTGGCAGGACCCGGTTCCAGCTGGCAACAGTGATTATGATGTTGCCGCAGTCAAAGCACGTATCGCGGATAGCGGACTGAGCGTTCAGGAAATGGTTGAAACCGCCTGGGCAAGTGCCTCTAGCTATCGCGGGTCTGATATGCGTGGTGGTGCCAATGGTGCCCGCATTCGTCTGGCACCGCAAAAAGACTGGGAGGTTAACAAGCCAGACCAGCTTGGCCGTGTTCTGGATGTATTGTCAGGGATCGCGGCAGATACAGGCGCTTCGGTTGCAGATGTGATTGTGCTGGCAGGTAATGTCGGTATTGAGCAGGCATCTGGCGCAAAGGTTGGCTTTATGCCAGGTCGCGGGGACGCTTCGCAGGAACAAACCGATGTCGAGTCATTTTCGGTATTGGAACCTGATGCTGATGGATTCCGTAACTACCAAAAAACCGACTATGCGTTCAGTCCAGAAGAAATGTTGCTTGATAAAGCGCATCTGCTGGGGCTGACAGCACCGGAAATGACCGTGCTTGTTGGCGGGATGCGTGCTTTGGGTATCAGTGCAAACGGACATGGCGTGTTCACCGAAACACCAGGCACATTGACCAATGACTTTTTCAAGACATTGCTTGATATGGGTGTTGAATGGAAGCCAACAGGTAGCAATAGCTATGAAGCCACCGACCGTGCGACAGGCGCAAAGGTTAGAACAGCGTCACGCGTTGATCTGGTCTTTGGGTCTAATTCCCAGCTTCGTGCGCTTGCCGAGGTCTATGCATCGGATGATGCCGATAACAGTTTTGTAGCTGACTTTATCGCGACCTGGGAAAAGGTGATGAATAACGACCGTTTTGATCTGGCCTAGATAGCCGGATGTAACATTATATTATGGACGGCCTAGTCGATGACTTCGCCGTCCATTATGCCCCAGATTGTTTCGCGGGGCACCCAGCCGTTAATGTCGCCATGCGCAACACGGCACCATTGTTTCGGACATGTTTCAAGATTGAGAAGCGCACCGCGTTCGGCAACAGCGATGACGCGTGCCTCTTGGTTGTCCTGTGCGCGTATTTTGATAACGCCCTTGGTGACAAAAGCTTTGCGTTTGAGCGATAACAGTGATCCCCGCATCCATCCGGATGTGCCGTCATGATCGACAACTTTGCGCCAAACACCAAATTCGGCATCGACAAGTACAGGCAGGCCAATGCGCCGATATTGCCATAATACGGGATATTCACTGCCAGGCCCGGCGCGTAAATTGACTTTGCCAAATTTCAACGTCACGAAACGGGGCACAGGCAGGCCGCTGCCGCGTACCGTAAGTTTGGCGTCTTGTGCAGTGGCTGAAGTTACAGGCGTAGTCAGCCCGAGTATGCCAGTCAGCATGAGAACACAAAGTATGGGGAGGTGAACAAGAAGTTTTGTCATGTACCAATAGTTCTGGTAGTTTAGGTTGATATATGATGCCAATAGCACAAAGATTGGGCTACGGCGTCTAAATAATATTAGACCAGTTTATTTATGTTACCAACCACGCGATTACCAGCGCTGTGCCAGAGGGTTTAAAATGAGTCAAAAGAAACCAAAAGTTGTTTTGACCCGCAAGTTACCTGATTCGATTGAAACCCGTATGCGGGAATTATTCGACACGACGTTAAATGAAATCGATGTCGCGCTGAGTCATGATGCGCTGATTGAAGCGGTAAAAACCGCCGATGTGCTGGTGCCAACAGTTACGGATAAAATTGATGCTGATCTGATTGCCTATGCAGGCGAACAGCTCCGTCTGATCGCATCCTTTGGCACTGGCGTTGACCATATCGATCTGGCGGCAGCAAAGTCACGAGGCATAACGGTTACGAATACGCCAGGTGTGTTGACCGAAGATACGGCCGATATGGTGATGGCATTGATTTTAGCAGTGCCGCGCCGGATTGCCGAAGGCGATGCGCTGGCACGATCTGGTAAATGGCATGGCTGGTCTCCAACGGGTATGCTTGGACACCGGATTAATGGCAAACGGCTTGGTATTATTGGCATGGGCCGGATTGGTGAAGCGGTAGCGCGGCGCGCCCGTGGGTTTGGCCTGTCTATCCATTACCATAATCGCAAGGCCGTGCATCCCGAAACCGAAGCCGAATTAGAAGCAACATATTGGGAATCGCTGGATCAGATGCTGTCGCGGGTCGATATTGTTTCGGTCAATTGCCCGCATACGCCAGCAACGCATATGTTGTTATCGCGGGAACGTCTGAGCCGGATGCAACCATCGGCCTATCTTGTCAACGCGTCGCGTGGGGAAGTGGTCGATGAACAAGCGCTGGCCGAATTGCTGGATGCGCGCCATATTGCAGGTGCCGGACTTGATGTGTATGCCGATGAACCGCATATCCCCGACACCTTGCGCGCGCTAAAAAATGTTGTGCTTTTGCCGCATATCGGATCAGCGACAATCGAAGGACGCCTTGAAATGGGCGATAAGGTTATCATCAATGTGCAGACATTCTGGGATGGGCATTCACCGCCAGATCGTGTGATTGAGGCGATGCTCTAGATCATTGGTTTTTAGTGTGATCATCTTTTCAATCTGCGCTACGCTTGATTGGATGATGCTTATATTATGCCGCGATCATCTTTCGATTTTAGTTTCACTTCAATCGGATGATGCTTGTCCACAACAGGGGCAGTCCGGGTTTTTGGATGTCGCGATTTCCATCGTCCGCATGTCACGGCCATCAAATAAAACCAGCTTTCCTGTCAGATTTGTGCCAAGCTCAAGGCATAATTTAATCGTTTCGAGCGCTTGCATCGCACCAATGACGCCAGTAACCGGCCCCAGAATGCCTACCTGTGAACATCGGGGTGCTTGCTTTGCATCAGGCATCGCCGGAAATACACAACAAAAGCAGGGCGTATCAGTATGGCCTGTGACACCGCTTTGGAACACCGATAGCTGACCTTCAAGCTGTATCGCTCCACCAAACACCAATGGCCGTTTCAAATGATGACAGCTTGTACCAGCAAGCTGGCGTGTTTCGGGATTATCCGAACAATCGACAATAATGTCATGCGCGCGGATCAA
>JABJBD010000198.1 GCA_018668795.1 Candidatus Puniceispirillum sp.
ATCAAATAAATCGGTTTTGAAATAATAAATTCTGCGTGTTTCGTATCAATAAATAATGTCATCACACCCTAATCGGTAAATTCGTCTTTGGGGTGTTTATTCATCATTTTCGCGCCAAATATTGATAATTCATACAGCAAAATAATAGGAGTCGCTAGCAACACTTGTGAAATCACATCAGGTGGCGTCAAGATTGCGGCAACTACAAATGCGATAACAATGGCAATTTTTCGTTTCTCGGCCAGCCCTTCGGGCGTTACAAGCCCTGCCCGCGCCAGTAACAGAAGAACAACAGGCAACTCAAACGCCAAGCCAAATGCAAAAATTAGTCGCATGACAAGCGATAGATATTCGCTGATGCGGGGTTCAACTTCAATTGCTAACGCACCTTCTGATGCGGCCATTTCAAATGAGATGAAAAAGTTCCATGCAAGTGGCGTTACCACATAGTAAACCATGGCCGCACCCAAAAGGAACAGCACTGGCGTTGCGATCAGAAACGGCAGAAAAGCCTGCTTTTCATTCTTATACAACCCAGGGGCAATAAACCGCCAAATCTGCATGCTCATGATAGGAAAGGTTATACATAAAGCGGTAAAGAAACCGACCTTGATTTGTGTAAAGAAACCCTCATGAAGTGCGGTAAAGATCATCCGCCCACCGCCCTTAGCTTCCATTACATCAGCCAGAGGTGCTTGTAGGAAAATAAAAACGTGATAGGCGATTGAGCTATTATCAGTCCCAGGAATAGGCGCAACACAAATAAGAAACAAAACTAGAAAAGCGGCAATAGCAACGCCTAGTCGATTGCGTAATTCGGTAAGATGTTCGACCAGTGACATCTTTACCTCACCGTCATAATAAGCATCAGTGTCGTAATCAATCTCTGCTTCAGGGATACCATGTTCAGACGCGTCATCATGTTCCAAATTGTCGAGCATTTCGGCATCAGCGTTGATCTCGTCAAGTGTTTCTGGCTGTCCTTGTTTTGATTTACTTTTTTTAGGGGGTTTAGCCATTATTTACCCGCAGATTTCTTGGACTTTTTAACAGTCGAGGCACGCGTTGATTTTTTTACAGGTGTTTTCTTTGGTGCTACATTTTTTACAGTTGGCGTCTTTACTTTACTTCGTTGCAGATCGCCAGCAAGCATGTTGTTGGCATCATCGGCCAGCATTCTCACTTCATCCAGATCACTATCGCCAACAAGTGTACGCTTTGTCTCGTCAACTGACCCAGCAAGATCACCAGTCGGATCAATAGTATCTGCAAGGTTGCTGTAATCACCTTGTTTGATATCAGTGATGGTGTTTTTTAAATCCTTAACGTCTGTATCCGAGGCTATATCTTCCAAGCCACGGGTAAATTCGCTAGCCATAGCGCGCATCTGCTTGGTGAAGCGGGTAAAACCACGTAACATCTTAGGCAGTTCCTTTGGGCCAACCACCATAAGCAGTACAAAGGCAACGACCAAAAATTCCCAGCCACCAATATCAAGCATAGCTTAGACCTAACACCTATTTCTTGGCGGCAGGTTTTTTAGTTGTTTTTTTCTTTGCTGCGGCTTTTTTGGGTGTCGCTTTTTTAGCTACTTTCTTTTTAGGAGAGGCTTTCTTTGCGGCCTTTTTGGTTGTGAGCTTTTTCTTTGCCGTTGGCTTTTTCGCAGCTTTTCGTGCTGGTGCTTTACGCGCTACAGGCGCTGTCTCAATGACGTCGGCTTCAACCGTTTCGTCGGCTTCAATGTCGTCTTCGGGACCTTTTAGGCCAGATTTAAAATTACGAAGACCTTTACCAAAGTCGCCCATAAGAGAGGATACTTTACCTCTACCACCAAAAAGTAGCAAAACCACAGCCAGAACAACGAGCCAATGCCAAATACTAGTAAAACCCATGATTTATCCTTACCTAAATTATTGCCATCGCAGTTTTCAAATATTGCGTCACTATAGACAGGGTGACGAAACTGCACAACAATTCGTTATCTCGAAACACATATAATTAACGTTTCAGATAGCTGTTCAAAATATTCATTTCAAATAGTTGACCCTTGTTTGGTTGCAAAAACAAAGGCCTGTGATGGATCCACTTGAACGCGCACATGGCTTCCCGCTTCAAACGAATTCAATCCGGGAATACGCGCATGTAAATGTACTTCATCACGCCCTGTTGGTACCGACAAATGTATCAATGAAGCCCTACCTAGCAAACGGGCTTCCATAACTTCGGCAGCCGCACCATTTTCATTTGAAAGTGATTGTGATTGTACTTGTGTTTGTTCAATTTTTTGATAGTTGTCTGGAATAATCTGCAAGGCTTCGTGCCTGATGACAACACTTGCTGCTTGCCCGTCTTGCATACTGTCGGACGCGTTGAAAATACCCAATGGCGTTTGGATTTTGCGATCTTTAACCACGCCTTCTAGCCGGTTTACCTCACCAAAAAATTCAGCGACAAAAGCACTTTTAGGTTGGCAGTAAAGATTGACTGGGCGACCAGCTTGTTCAATCTGCCCTTCCCGAAGAACTACGATACGGTCAGACATAAACATGGCTTCTTCGGCATCATGTGTGACCATTAGCGCGGCAGTACCTGCGGCTTTCAACACGTGAAGCATTTGATCGCGGATACGTTCTCGCAAACGGCTATCTAAACCTGCATATGGCTCATCAAGTAAAATAACTTTAGGGTTTGGAGCTAAAGCGCGTGCTAGGGCAACGCGCTGCTGCTGTCCGCCTGATAATTCATGCGGATATACATCGGCCAAATCATCAATACCTGTTTGCTGCAATGTGTCCATCGCGCGGGTAATGGCGGCACTCCCCCGGGTTTTCAACCCAAATACGACATTCTGGATAACTGTTAAATGGGGAAATAATGCGTAATCCTGAAACATGAAACCGATGCCGCGTTTTTCAGGGGGAACGTTGTAACTTGCTGAGGATACGAGTTTATCTTGCAATCGGATTTCGCCATTATTTGGTGTTTCCAAACCTGCCGCTAGACGTAGCAAAGTCGTCTTTCCACAACCGGAAGGCCCCAATAGTGAAACAACTTCACCTTCGTCAACAGTAAAGCTGACATTGCTTACTGATGGCGTACTATTATAAGCATGTCCGATATTGCGGAAATCAAGCATGATTTTCTCCGGCATCATCTTCATCAGGCACACCATCACTACTATCACTGAATTCTTCGTCTAGCCAAGCTGAGGCAAGCAAATCATCACCATCTTCATCTTCACTTTCGTCATCTACATCAGCATTATCCATTAGACGACCAAGGACCTGCCCTTTGCGCAATAATCCAGCCGCTTTAAGATCAGCCATGCCAGGCAAATCAGACGTATCACCAAGGCCGAAATGATCTAGAAATCCCGGGCTGGTTCCCCATGTCAAAGGACGGCCAGGCGTACGCCGCCGCCCCCTTGGTTTAATCCATCCAAGTTCAAGCAGAATATCCATTGTGCCTTTGGATAATGAAATACCACGTATCTCTTCAATTTCGGCACGTGTTATTGGTTGATGATAGGCAATAATAGCCAAAACTTCGAGCGCCGCACGCGATAAGGGGCGTTCAACAACCTTATGTTGGCTAAGGCGTTCTGCAATTTCTGGTCTTGTCCGAAATGCCCACGCATCTCCAACCTTGCATAATTCAATGCCACTTGTGGCATCATAGCGCTGGGCTACAACTGCCATGATTTCAGAAATATCAACCCCTTCAGGAACATGCGCGGATAGATCGCGAACTCGGACAGGCTTGTCTGATGCAAATACAAGGGCTTCCAGCGTTGCAGCCCATGTTTTAGGATCACTATCGGTTAATTTGGTTGCATCTGTCACGATATATCCTTCGATTTAAGATAGAGCGGCGCATAATTTGTATCCTGCCGAAGCCGAACAAATCCGTCACGGGCTAATTCAAGAGACGCAACAAAATGCGATGCTGTTGCCGAACGCCTGTCCATGGGTTTTTCAAGTCCGGGCGGCAAAAAATGCTGTAACACTGTCCAATCGGGACTGCGACCAATCAGACTCCGCAAACGCTTGGTAGCTTCTTGAACAGAATAAAGATAAGTGGCGGCAATGGTTAGCGTTTCACCCTCACCTTGTGATCGAATTTCACCATAACAAGCCAGTAAGTCATATAAACTTGCTGTCCATATGGCCTCGGTAGAAGCGCTGAATTTTTCAGCTTGTCCCCGCACAAAACGTTGCTGTCCCAGACGCGGTAGCGATATGAGACGTTTGGATGCCTGTTGCATGGACTCAAGCCGCATTAGCTGATATTTGAGTGCATCAGCCATATCAACAATTTCTTCGTCCTGTTCAGGCTCTGGGTCGGGCAATAAAAGCCTAGATTTTAGATAGGCAAGCCATGCCGCCATCACCAGATAGTCAGCGGCAATTTCAAGATCGAGAGAACGAGCATTATTGATAAATTCGAGATACTGTTCGGCAAGCGGTAAAATCGAAATACGCGTCAAATCAACTTTTTGCTCACGAGACAATGATAATAACAGGTCAATTGGCCCTTCAAAGCCATCAAGATTGACAAACAAAGATAATTGATCGTTTGCATCCGCACGTGCGTCCTGACTCAAACCATCAACATTGATTTCCTCTTCAAAGGGTGCGTCCGACATCTACTGCCCTGCCGTTTTTACTTTGCGTAAAATACAATCCTGTCCAGCTCGCTTCAGCAAGTCGCAAAGATTATCAGCATCAGCACGCACTAATGGTTCGGTTACGATACGCCAGAATACACCATTATCCTTGGTTTCGATCTTGGTCGTTTCCAAAATGGTATTATTCAGCCGTGTCCGGTGTTTTTCCGCCAAAAGGCTGGCAACCTCTTTGCCTTTATCGGCATTCCGGAATGCGGCAAGCTGAACGCGGTAAAGTGGATTATCCGTTTTTATGATTTTCTTCGGTTTGGTGCTGGCTGACTTTTGTTCTTTAATCTCAGGTTTGGCCGTTGGTATCAGCAATGTTGGCGACTTATCGGTTTTGGTAATATCGTTTGATATTGTTTCATTATCTGACGTTACTATTGAGGCTGAGAATTCATCGTCAGTTGGTTTTGGATCAACTGACGCAATATTCACATTTGTTTTATTGTCAGTCTCTTTCACGGAAAAGGTTTTTGGTGCGTCTTTTTCCAACGACACAGGTGGTAATTCCGGTTCACTGGATAATGGGCGCAGATTTTCCACACCAACATCAGTTTTTGCATTATTGGCTATCATGCTCATAACAGCCGAGTCCTGATTTTTGATTGCTTTACCGCCAACGTCATCGGGTTTGAACTTGATTGGACCATCTTCGGCGGCAATGATCAGAACGTCATTCTGATCCGCAGGCATAAAAATAGGCATCAAAAAATAGGTAACGGCACCAGCGGCTATGGTGATAAACACCAGCACCAGAATACTATGCCATTTTTTGTCGGTATTTTTATCACCTTTCACTACCATTTTGACCCCGTTACATTTCATCTAACGCTTTAATGGATAACACATTTAGGCCTGTTGCAATAACTAAACTTGTGGCTTTCACAAGCTGTAAACGCGCGGCAGTCACCACGGGATTATCATCAATCATAAACCTCAAATCTGGATTATCTCGGCCTGCATTCCACAAGGAATGAAATGAGCTCGCCAGATCAACAAGGAAGAAGGCTATGCGATGCGCTTCATGCGCACGCGCGGCTGATTCCACCATCTTTGGCCAGCTTGAAAGCAGTTTAATAACGGCTAATTCGGCAGGGTCTTTTAATACAGATAAATCAACTTCACTAGGCACGCCGTCGGATTGTCGAAGAACCGAACAAGCTCGTGCATGAGCATATTGTACATAAAATACCGGATTATCACGTGAATGCTCGGTAACTTTGGCATAATCGAAATCAAGTGTCTGATCGTTGCGACGCGTCAGCATGATAAAGCGAATGACATCAGCCCCTACAGCTTCGATAACGTCACGCACAGTAACAAAATTTCCAGCGCGCTTTGACATTTTGACTGGTTTGCCATTTTCCATCAGATTAACCAGCTGACAAAGCCGGATATCAAGCATGTCTTTCTGCCCTGACATCGCTTCGACAGCGGCCTTCATCCTTTTTACATAACCGCCATGATCAACGCCAAAAATGTCTATCAGTTGGCCTTTGGTGCGTTCAAGCTTGTTAAAATGATAGGACACGTCCGAGGCAAAATATGTCCAGCTACCATTCGATTTTTGTAAAGGCCGGTCGGTGTCATCACCAAAATTGCTGGCCCTGAACAAAAGCTGTTCTCTAGGTTCCCAATCTTCGGGTTCTTTCCCTTTTGGCGGTTCCAGAACACCCATATAGACATGACCGTCGGCTTTCAATTTATCGACTGCCTTTTGTACCGCGCCATTTTCAACTAGTTCACGCTCTGATGCAAAACGATCCATTTGAATACCAAGAGCCTTCAGATCCTCTTTAATGCCAACCAGAATTTCGCTCACCGCAAAGAGCCGAAAGGTGGACAACCACTCTTCTTCGGGGCGCTTATGATACTTGTCACCATATTTTGCGGCTAATTTTGATCCTACGTCTTTCAGATATTCACCTGGATATAGGCCAGCTTCTATCTCAATGTCATCGCCAAGCGCTTCGCAATATCGCAAATACGCAGATCGCGCCAAAATATCCACCTGACCACCAGCGTCATTGACATAATATTCCTTGGTCACGTTCCATCCGCTAAATGCCATCAATCCAGCTAACGCATCACCAATAACGGCACCACGCGCATGCGCTGCATGTAAAGGACCCGTTGGATTAGCAGATACATATTCAATATTTACATTGGCACCCTGTCCGGCATTATTTCGTCCATAATCATGTGCCGCCGTCAAAACCTCACTGATCTCACGTGCCCATAGTAATGGATTGATACGTAAATTGATAAAGCCTGGTCCGGCAATTTCAACATCCACAACACCGTCTATTGTTTTTAATTCCTCAGAAAATAAAACGGCAAGGTCTCGCGGTTTCATAGCTGCCGGTTTGGCCAAAACCATGGCTGCATTCGTGGCAAGGTCGCCATGTTCTTGATCACGCGGCAGTTCAAAAACAACGCGACTTATATCCAATTCTTTTTTGATTTGCCCTGCTTCGCCTAATTGCAAAATGATCGCGGCAAACTGGGTCTCGAAATAAGTAAAAATATTCATCTAATTTGGGTTCGCTTGTATATTAGTGGAAATTGAATGTCGAAAATCTAGCGAAGAATGGGGCCAAGGTCGAAAAGGCGCTCATGTTCTAAAATAGCATAACGGTCAGTCATCGAGGCAATGTAATCTGCAATCACTCGCGCTACAACATCATCTTTCTGATCAGCCAATGACCCTAGTTTGGTTTCCTGCCATTCATTTGGTAACGTATTAGGCTCCGACATAAACAGATTAAACAGATCTGTCACCACCCGTTTTGCTTTACTGGTCATGCGGTTGACCTTGTAATGCCGCCACATATTTTTGAACAGAAAGCTTCGTAAAATTTCAAGGTCTCGTGCCATTGGCTCAGAAAAAGCAATGACGGCACCCTTGGCGTTTCTGATATCATCTGAATGTTTAGCGCCTAAATGTGCCAGATTGGCAGCAGATGTCTCCAGCAAATCTTCAACAAATACAGATATAAGACGACGAACTAGCTCATGCGTGGTTCGCGTTATATCAAGTTGGCCATGTTTGGCATTAATGTCACGTAAGGCTTTGCCAACTTGTGGCAAATCTTGAATGGCATCGAGCCGGAATAAATCAGCACGCAGGGCATCATCAAAATCATGCGATAGATAAGCTATATCATCTGACAGATTGGCTAGTTGTGCTTCAGCCGACGGATAGCTAGTCACATCAAGCGACATGTCAGCATCAAGCTGTTTGAAATTAGCTGGAATATCACCTTCACTTGCAAACGGGCCATTATGCTTGACGACGCCTTCTAATGTTTCCCATGTCAGGTTCAATCCATCAAACCCAGCATAACGTCTTTCTAGACTGGTTAGAACGCGCACTGTTTGCTCATTATGGTCAAATCCGCCAAATGGTTCCATCAAACGATCAAGCACCTCTTCGCCAGCATGGCCGAACGGTGTATGCCCCAGATCATGCGCCAATGCGACAGCTTCGGCCAAATCATCATTCAGCCTAAGGCTTCTTGAAATTGAACGGGCAATCTGTGCAACTTCAAGAGAATGCGTCAAGCGTGTGCGAAAATAGTCACCTTCATGATAGACAAAAACCTGAGTTTTATGTTTTAGACGACGAAATGCCCCAGAATGTAAAACTCGATCACGATCACGTTGATAGGCGGTGCGCATTCCCCATCTTTTTAAATCATCCAATAATGGTGCACCACCCTCATCAACAAGTCGTCCCCGGCTTTGTGGCGCGTGACAGGCATAACTCGCCAAAGTGCGATCTTCAGTCATCTTTGTCACCTGATAAACCCTGACAATTAAGTTGATTGTGAGTAACACACCTTACGCTCAATCAATTCAAACCGCAAACATTGGGTGGCTTGATTTACGTGTTATAAACGCCCATATTCATAGCAATCCAACCTGGTACGGTATTAAACAAATGTCTGAGATTATGAGTAAAACCTCAAATAGCGATAATGTTTCGTCATCAGCACTGGCAGGTATTTTCAGCCTAACCGAGGCTGCCGCTGTTCGAATTACATCAATGTTAGACGCCGAACCTGAGGGTAGTTTTTTTCGCGTTGCTGTTCTAGGTGGCGGCTGTTCAGGTTTCCAGTATCAATTTAGCATCGATACCAATCGGGACGATGAAGATCGCATTTTCACCAGCCATGATGTTGACGTTGTTATCGACGAAATGTCACTAGAACTTGTTGATCATGCTGAACTAGATTATGTCCAAGACCTCATGGGATCATATTTTGCCGTGAACAACCCCAATGCAACTGCATCTTGCGGGTGCGGCACCTCGTTTTCGGTCTGACAATGCGAATTGCAAGCTGGAACGTCAATTCTGCCAAAGCGCGACTTGATCATATTACGGGTTGGCTGGCTGGCGACAATGCCGACATTTTAATGATGCAGGAAATCAAGTCACAGGACGATAATTTTCCGCGCGATGCCTTTAAGGATTTAGGTTGGCATATCGCTGTACATGGCCAGAAAAGCTATAACGGCGTTGCCATTGCCAGCCAGTTTCCAATTGAAGATGTAATCAACGGCTTGCCAGGTGATGATGCTGACGAACAGGCACGTTATATTGAAGCCACCATTAACGGCGTTCGCGTTGGCAATATATATCTGCCTAATGGTAATCCGGCACCTGGTCCCAAACTGGACTATAAACTGGCATGGATGGCACGTCTTTATGATCGTGCGGTTGAATTATTGGCAACTGAAATGCCAGTTGTTCTTGGCGGTGATTAGATCGG
>JABJBD010000181.1 GCA_018668795.1 Candidatus Puniceispirillum sp.
ATGATTGGCCAAATGGCGCGGTTTTATGGCGTCCCGTGGCGAACGTCAAATACGCTTGGTGGTGCAAAAACGCTGGACGCACAGGCAGGCTATGAAAGTGCAACAACCTTAATGGCTGTGTTGATGGCAGGTGCAAATTATATATGGCATTCGGCAGGCTGGAACGAGGCTGGTATGCATTGTTCGGTTGCCAAATTTATGGTTGATGCCGAACAATGTGCAATGGGTTACAGAATGGCCGAAGGGCTGCGCTGGGATGATTTTGACGAGGCGTTATGTGCAGTACGCGATATAGGGCCAGGCGGACATTATCTTGGTCATGCGCATACGCTGGAGAATTTTGAGCGTGCCTTTTTCATGCCTACGCTGTTTGATAATAATTCATTTGAACAATGGCAGGCGGAAGGTGCAAAGGATGTTACCGAACGCGCTTTGACGATGGCGCGTCAAATGCTGAAGGAATATGAAGAGCCTAAACTGGATGAGGCAACGAACGACGCTTTGCTCGATTATATTGCCCGCCGAGAACGTGAAATACCCGAAGATAAGGGGCTTAACGAAACGCATTAATGAATTGCACTATCAGACTTCTTTGCCAGCACGCCATTCGCGGTATTTGATTGTCAAAGTTGCACCAATGGTTGCAAAGGGTTCTATCGGCAGTTTTTTGGGTTCGGGATAGGACAGCATACGTTCAAGGCTTTGATGATTGTCGTATAAATTTCCAGTCACCAGATCAGCGGCCACGATGCCTGAAAGTGTTCCCCGCGCTGTCCCTAATCCGTTCTGACAACATGCGGCTGTGATTCCGTCTTCAATGGCACCAAAAGCAGGCACGTCATTCAGGCTAAGGCATAATTTGCCACCCCAGCTATGTTCCATTTCTATGCCAGACATATGTTCAAAGCGGGCGGCAAAACTTCGCTCGTGATGTGTGCGCTTTGCAATAGCTACGCGGTCTGGCACCTGCATCGAACTGACAAAACTGGCCTGATTGCGAACAATGATGCGGTCACCTGACTGCCCTGAAATACGGCGTATTGTGCTGCCTACCGGATCGGATGGTGTTATGCCCCAGCGTGGGTTGCCACCAAGCTTTCGGGTTTCTTCTGTGTGTAAGGCGCGTGTCATAGAAGCATAAAGGAAAATATGCATTAGCCGCCGTTTGAAAAAGCCAAAGCTTTGCGCATGACCATTTACCGCCAAGATGATTTGTGGTGCGGTGATTGCCCCGTCGGGGGTTTTGGCTTGCCAGTCGGCACCAGTCTTTGTCATGGACAAAACCGGACTGTTTTCATAAATGCTGACCTTGTTCCGCAAGCCATCACGAAGCCCGCGTACATAGGCGGCAGGATGAAGCATTGTTGTGACAGGTGTGTATAAACCCTGATTGTAATAGTCACTGCCGCATAATTCTTTCATATGCTGGGCATCAAGAATTTCGTATTTTTCGGCAAGGTGATCCAGATGATCGGCATAGGCAAGGTTATGCGCCACGCCTTTTGATGTTGCCGCGCCATTGACTTTGCCACTTTGGGATATGATTTCACTGTCGAGGCCATATTCATCGGCTGCATCAAGGGCAAAAGCGATGGCACGACGGTTCATGGCCATCTGGAGTAAATCTTCAGTGCTGTCACCCGCGTAATCTTCAGACGATAACACATGTGGTAAATCAATCATGAAGCCAGAATTTCGACCAGCAGGCCCGTTGCCAATCCGGCCAGCCTCAAGCACGGTAATTCGGCTATCAGGGGCTAGTTGTGACAATCGCCGCGCGGCTGAGAGGCCAGCAAAACCGCCGCCGATTATTAACCAGTCAGCATTTACATTTTTGGCCAAAATATGAGGTGGTGAATCCTCGGGCAGAATCGCGTTCCAGCCAGTCACACCGGGGTTATGGGGAAGGTTTTTGGTGATTATGTTACGAGCCATGAATGACGATACCTAATTGCCTAACTATAATGTAATTACAATCATGTATTTATATTGTGGGGTAAATGGTTTTCATCCCATGTTATCGTTTTTGAGACAGCAATGACGGTTTAAGGCTTGAATTAGTTGAGCAATAAGCCATTATCAGGCATCTAAAAGTATGAATTTAGTTCTTTGGGAGACAAAAAATGAAAAAGATTATTATTGCCGCTGTGGCGGCGGCTGTTTCTATCACACCAGCGCTTGCCGCTGATGTAAAGATCGGGACGCTGCTTGGCTATACGGGTCCGATTGAATCGCTGACTCCAGATATGGCTGCTGGCGCTGAATTGGCCATGAAGGAAGTTACCGATTCAGGCACATTCATGGGTGGTTCTTCTGTAACATCGGTACGAGGTGATTCGACCTGTATTGATTCAGCTGCTGCAACAGCGACTGCTGAACGTCTTATTACATCTGACAAAGTCAAAGCCATCATGGGTGCTGACTGTTCAGGTGTTACTACAGCTATTCTGCAGAATGTTGCTATGGCCAAAGGTATTGTGATGATTTCACCTTCAGCCACATCTCCAGCCTTGTCGACGCTGGAAGATAACGGTCTGTTCTTCCGGACAGCGCCATCAGATGCCCGTCAGGGTCAGGTTGTTGCTGATATCCTGAATGACAAAGGTATCAAATCTGTTGCGATGACCTATACAAATAATGACTATGGTAAAGGTCTTGCAGACAGCATTCAGATGAATTTCGAAAAATCTGGTGGTAAAATCACTATTTCAGCATCGCATGAAGACGGTAAAGCCGATTATGGTGCAGAAGTTGCCGCACTAGCGCAAGCTGGTGGTGAAGTGCTGATTGTTGCTGGTTATCTTGACCAAGGTGGTAAAGGTGTCATTCAAGCGTCATTGGACACTGGTGCATTTGACACATTCGTGCTTCCAGACGGTATGATTGGTGATTCACTTCCTAAAGCTATCGGCTCTGATCTTGACGGATCATTCGGTACGGTTCCAGGAACAGACAGCCCAGGTGCTTCAAAGTTCGCCGAGCTTGCAAAGGCAGCAGGTTTCAAAGACGGACCGTTTGCTGCTGAGTCTTATGACGGTGCAGCTTTGATAATGCTGGCCATGCAGGCCGCAGGTTCAACTGAAAGTGCTGATTTCAAAGGTAAGGTCATGGAAGTTGCTAATGCGCCAGGTGAAAAGATTTACCCAGGTGAACTTGCAAAAGCCATGAAGATTATCGCTGATGGTGGCGACATTGACTATGTTGGTGCGTCTGCTGTTGAGCTGATTGGTGCTGGTGAGTCTGCTGGTAACTACAAGGAAATCCTTGTTAAAGGCGGCGAGAACACTACAGCCCGTTTCCGCTAAGCTATAGATAAACTGCGATCCAGACATCATGCGTGATGTCTGGATCCTATTATTATTAGTATTTTTTATGATAGTTATTGAAAACATAAGTAAGCATTTTGGCGGCATTAAAGCCGTTAATGATGCATCATTGGTCATTGAAACTGGTTCGATCACTGGGCTTATTGGTCCCAATGGTGCTGGCAAGACCACCTTATTCAACGTTATTGCCGGTGTATATAAACCAACGTCAGGAAAAGTGTTTCTTGATGGCGAGGATATTACCGGCTTTGCCCCGCATGAATTGTTCGATAAAGGCATGTTGCGCACTTTTCAGATTGCGCATGAGTTTTCGACGTTAACGGTTCGTGAAAATTTGATGATGGTGCCAGCCAAGCAATCGGGTGAACGGTTGATTGATACATGGATTAATCCAGCACGTGTGCGCGCCGAAGAAGCCGATATTCGTGCCAAGGCAAATGATGTCATAGATTTTCTGCAAATCAATCAGGTTGCCGATGAATTGGCTGGCAATTTGTCTGGGGGACAGAAAAAGCTGCTTGAGCTTGGCCGCACGATGATGGTCGATGCAAAGATTGTGTTCCTTGATGAGGTCGGGGCTGGTGTTAACCGGACATTGCTCAACTCTATCGGTGATGCCATTTTCCGCCTGAATAAAGATCGTGGTTATACATTCTGTATGATTGAGCATGATATGGAGTTTATCTCAAGATTATGTGATCCGGTCATTGTCATGGCCGAAGGGGCGGTTCTTGCAACAGGAACGGCACTTGAAATAAAGGCCAATGATGAGGTTATCGAGGCCTATCTTGGTACCGGTTTGAAGAACAAGAAGAGAGCCACAAAATGAGCTTTCTGATTGGTGATGAAATGACTGGCGGATATGGGGGAGCAGATATTCTGCATGACTGCACAGTCAGTGTTGAACGCGGTGAGATTGCCGTTGTTGTTGGGCCCAATGGTGCGGGTAAATCAACCGCTATGAAAGCGATGTTCGGCATGCTGGATTTGCGGGCTGGCAAGGTAATGTTCGACGGTGAGGATATTACCAATTTGAAGCCGCAGGATCGTGTGCTTAAGGGCATGGGCTTTGTGCCGCAGAACAGCAATGTATTTACCAGCATGACGGTTGCAGAAAACCTTGAAATGGGCGCCTTTATTCGCCGTGATGACATTGCCGAAACAATGGATCAGGTTTATGGGTTGTTTCCTATTTTGCACGAGAAGCGGTTTCAGCCCGCAGGTGAGTTATCAGGGGGGCAACGCCAGCAGGTCGCTGTTGGGCGAGCTTTGATGACCAAACCAAAAGTATTGATGCTTGATGAACCAACAGCAGGCGTATCGCCGATTGTTATGGATGAACTGTTTGACCGGATTATCGAAGTGGCGCGTACCGGTATTGCGATCTTGATGGTCGAACAAAATGCCAAGCAGGCGTTAAATATTGCTGATAAAGGTTTTGTGCTGGTGCAAGGCGAAAACCGCTATACCGACACAGGGGCGGCATTAATGGCCAATCCAAATGTACGCAAAGCATTTCTGGGAGGGTGATGATGGCTGATATTCTGAATCCTCTGGTTATTCTGGCGAATTTCATTCTTGTGCCTGGCTTGGCTTATGGAAGCCAGCTTGCGCTTGGTGCCTTGGGCGTAACGCTTATCTATAGTGTTTTGCGCTTTTCCAATTTTGCGCATGGGGAAACGATGGCCTTTGGTGCCATGATTACGATCCTTGTGACATGGTGGCTACAATCAGCAGGCGTTAGCATTGCCCCGCTTCCGACAGCTTTGTTGGCGTTGCCAGTGGGCATCCTTGGCACTATTGCTCTTTGTCTGACGACTGATCGTCTGGTCTATCGCTATTATCGCGAGCAAAAAGCATCGCCCGTAACATATCTTATTGTTTCGGTTGGCGTGATGTTCATTACTGGCGGGGTGATCCGTTTTATTATCGGCCCTAATGACCAGCTATTTGGCGATGGTGCGCGTTTTATCATGAAAGCGCGTGCCTTTAAGCAGATTACAGGCCTGAATGAAGGTTTGGCGATAAAAACTTCGCAAGGGGTGACAGTTATAACAGCCGTCATTGTTGTGGCGGCCGTATTCTGGTTTTTAAACCGGACGCGCACGGGTAAATCGATGCGTGCCTTTTCGGATAATGAAGATCTGGCGCTGTTGTCTGGTATCAATCCAGATAGGGTCGTGATGATCGCATGGATTATCACCGCTGCATTGGCAACAATAGCGGGCACTTTATACGGTCTTGATAAAAGCTTTAAGCCGTTTGTCTATCTGCAACTGCTATTGCCAATTTTTGCGGCGGCTATTGTCGGCGGTGTCGGCAGTCCTGTTGGTGCCATTGCTGGCGGGTTTGTGATTGCCTTTTCCGAACTGATTATCACCTTTGCCTATAAACGTGTTGTGACCTATTTATTGCCTGAAAGCATGGCACCTGAAGGGTTGGTTCAATTCCTGTCCACCGATTACAAATTTGCGGTTTCTTTTTTCATTCTGGTGATTGTGCTTCTGGTCAAGCCAACCGGTATTTTTAGTGGAAAATCGATATGACAGATAAACAAAGGAATCTTGTCTATTTCTCGATTATGGCGGCCTTGCTTGTGTTTGTAGGCTTTTTGCAAAGCTGGAGCGTATCGCTATCGCTTTTAAATCTATGTTTGATTTCAGCGATCATGGCGCTTGGGGTCAATATTCAGTGGGGCTATGCGGGTCTGTTTAATGTTGGCATCATGGGGTTTGCCGCGCTGGGGGGGCTGGCTGGTGTTCTGGTTGCATCCAAGCCCGTTTCCGAAGCGTGGCAGGTTGGCGGTGTAGGCATTGTGGGTGGTTTGATCGCTGGTCTGGGGATGATCGCCGTTGGCGTGCTTGTCTGGCGCAAAACAGCGCATATGGGACGTCGGCGTTTTTGGCTTACAGGCCTTGCCATTCTGATTGGCTATATCATCATGCGGTCAATCATTGATCCAGCTGTTATGGCAATTGAATCTGTCGAACCAGCCAAGACCGGATTTTTAGGCGGTGCAGGATTGCCCATCATTTTGAGTTGGTTTGTTGGCGGCCTATTTGCGGCGGCGGCGGCGTGGGTGGTTGGAAAAATATCACTAGGCCTGCGGTCAGATTATCTGGCGATTGCGACATTAGGTATTTCCGAAATCATCATTTATTTTCTGAAATTTGAGGATTGGCTAACGCGCGGTGTCAAAAATGTTGCTGGCTTGCCGCGCCCTGTTCCTTATGAAGTTGATTTAAACAAGTCAGCCAGTTTTCAGGATTTTGCGAATAACCTTGGTATGCAGGTGGAAGATGCCTCATCTGTCGTCGTCAAGTTATGCTATGCCGTATTATTCACGGCTATTTTGTTGATTATTCTCTGGTTGTCTGAAACCGCGCTTCGTTCGCCTTGGGGCCGGATGATGCGCGCCATTCGTGATAATGAAACCGCCGCTAGTGCCATGGGCAAGAATGTGACATGGCGACATTTGCAGGTATTTGTTCTGGGATCTGCTGTTGTGGGTGTCGCAGGTGCCATGCTTACGACACTTGATGGTCAATTTACCCCAACCACCTACCAGCCGCTTCGTTTTACGTTTCTAATATGGGTTATGGTTATCGTTGGTGGGTCTGGCAATAACTGGGGCTCGATTCTAGGTGGCTTTATCATATGGTTTTTCTGGATTGAAGCCGAACCAATGGGGCTATGGCTTATTGATGTGCTGACCTCAGGGATGGCAGAAGATCACTGGTTGCGCCTGCATTTGATAAATAGCGCCGCGCATATGCGCCTTATCACTATGGGCCTGGTTTTACTGCTGGTATTGCGCTTTGCCCCACGTGGTCTGATACCCGAGGTCAAACGCTAGCTAAAAGCTATTGCCTTGGGCGGCAAATTTGCCCTACTAATTAGGTTTATGGCCTCAACAATCGGAACATTTATAATGCTTGAAAAGCTTGTACCAGCGAAAGCTGATCCCATTCTTGGTCTTGGTAAACTTTTTGCCGCTGACACACGCGAGAATAAAATTGACCTTGGCGTTGGCGTTTATAAGGATGCTGATGGCAAAACACCGATTATGACAGCTGTTAAAAAGGCCGAAATTCGGTTACATGCGGAGCAGACCTCTAAATCTTACAAAGCGCTTGCCGGTGATGAGATATTTAGGGATGAGATGCGCAAGTTGGTATTGGGTGGCGCGGTTGCGGCAGACCGTGTGGCAACCTTGCAAGCGCCAGGTGGCACAGGCGCCTTGCATCAGCTTTTTGAAGCCATGAAAATGTTGAATCCCGATGCGACTATCTGGGTTAGCAACCCAAGCTGGCCTTCGCATGTGGCAATGGCCAAGCATTTGGGTTTCAAAACCGAAAATTACGATTATTTTGATGCCGCGACTAGCGGTGTTGACTTTGACGGTTTGATGGCATCGCTTCAGGGCATGCAGGCTGGTGACATGCTTGTATTGCATGGTTGTTGCCATAACCCGACAGGGGCTACTCTGACAGCCGATCAATGGCATGCGATTACTGATCTTGTGCTTGAAAAGAATGTTATGCCGCTTGTTGATATTGCCTATCAGGGTTTTGGTGACGGGCTGGAAGAAGATGCTGTTCATATGCGCACTATGGCTTCGCGCATGCCCGAAATGATGGTGGCGGCATCATGTTCTAAAAATTTTGGCCTTTATCGTGATCGTGTTGGCTGTGCAATGGTTATCGCCAAGGACGCTGACTCTGCAACGGTGACTCAGGGTAATCTGGCAACATTGAACCGAATGAACTATTCCTTTGCCCCAGATCATGGAGCGGCACTTGTCGCCATTATTCTGTCGGATGCTGATTTGCGCGCCGAGTGGGAAGCCGAGCTGGAAGATATGCGGCTTGCCATGCTAACTGTCCGTGAAAATCTGGCGGAAGCATTGCGTCAGCAATGCAATTCGGATCATTTTGATTTTATCAAGGATCATCGCGGCATGTTTTCACGTCTTGGTCTTTCGCCTGAGCAGGTAGAAACGCTGCGAACAGATCATGGCATGTATATTGTTGGTGACAGCCGTATCAATGTCCCGGGTCTGGCGGGCGGGCGCGTTGCGCCATTTGCCAAAGCGGTTTCAATGGTTGCAAACATATCAAAATAGATGTTTGTGATATTACCAGCCTGATATAGTCATAACGCAGGTCAGAGGGCTTCTTTATTGGGTATGGACACAGCTATGAAAGATGGTGGCAGTCTGTTAATGGAGTGCCTGATTACACTTGGTGCCAAAGTTGGGTTTGGTGTGCCAGGTGAGTCTTATCTTGCTGTTCTTAACGCCATGCATGACCACCAAGATGATTTTCGTTTCATCATGGCGCGTCAGGAAGGCGGGGCGGCCTATATGGCTGAGGCCTGGGGCAAACTCACCGGAGACCCGGGGCTTTGTTTTGTGACACGCGGGCCAGGCGCTACCAACGCATCAATAGGCGTACATACCGCTATGCAAAATTCGACGCCGATGCTGTTATTCGTCGGTCAGGTTGGTAGCGATATGATTGGCCGCGAAGCCTTTCAGGAAATTGATTATACAGCCTATTTTGGCAGTATTGCAAAATGGGTTGTTGAAATTGACGATGCGGAACGGATTCCCGAATTAATCAGTCGGGCGTGGGCAACAGCCCTTAGTGGCCGCCCGGGTCCTGTCATTGTGTCATTGCCCGAAACGTTACTGACGCAAGAGGTTACAACCTTGCCATGCAAAGCTGTCAACATCCCCGAGCCAGCCATTTCAATGACGCAACTGGCCGCGGTTGAGGCCATGCTTAATGAGGCGGAAAAGCCTGTTGTTATCGTTGGGGGAAGTCGCTGGGAAAAGGGCGGTGTTGATGCGTTATGTGATTTCTGTTTAGGTAATAATCTGCCCATTGTTGCGGCGCATAGGTTCCACGACATAATTGATAACCACCATGATTGCTATGCTGGTGATGCCAGTGTCGGTATGAATGGCTATATGAAGTCGCTGTTGCGTGAAGCAGATGTGATTATGGCGATCAATATACGCTTTGGTGAAATGACAACCGATGCCTATCAGCTTTTTGACAGCCCCAACATGAAAGCCAAATTGATTCATAGCCATGTATCTGATGGTGAATTGGGTAAAATTTATGCGGCAGATTTGCCACTTCATTCAGGGCCAAATTGTTTTGCCGAAGCGTTATCATCTATAAGGCTAACACCTAATGCAAAGCGTCAGGAATGGTGTGCTGACGCGCGCCACACATATTTAAACAGTTTTGAGGTTGCCCCACAGGAAAGCCCCGTTGATATGGGGGTTGTGATGGGGGTTCTGGCTGAGATGTTGCCCGATGACGTGATCGTGACACATGGTGCAGGCAATTTTGCCCTGTGGCCAAACCGGTTCATGAAGTTTGGTCGTAAGTCGCGTTTGCTGGGACCGCAAAGTGGGGCGATGGGAGCAGGGGTTCCCGCCGCGATTGCGGCCAAAGCAAGATACCCTGAGCGGACGGTTCTGTGTTTCGCCGGTGATGGTGACTTTCAGATGAATGGCAATGAGCTGGGCACAGCAATGCAGGAAAATATCCAGCCAATCATTCTGATTTTGAATAACGGTACCTATGGCACAATCCGCATGCATCAGGAACGCACCTATCCGCATCGTGTATCAGGTACCGATCTTATCAACCCCGATTTTGTGACATTGGCGTCAGCCTATGGCTTTCATGGCGAACGGGTAGCAAATACCGATGAATTTAGCGCGGCTTTTGGCCGTGCCATGCAGTCTTCGACTGGTGCCGTATTAGAGCTTATGATAGGCACTGAGGCAATTAGCCCCCGCGAGACAATATCTGCTTTGCGTGAAAGCGCTAAGTCATCTTAATTGGGCAATTTTAATTAAAGGATTCTTTATGCGTAGCTTGGACATAGATTTCATCCGTAGTCAGTTTCCTGCTTTTTCAGAATCATCACTAGCTGGGCAGGCATTTTTTGAAAATGCGGGCGGCTCTTATACATGTAAACACGTTGTTGATCGTCTGCATCGTTTCTATCGTGAACGAAAAGTGCAACCCTATGCGCCCTATGATGCGTCGCGGCTTGGCGGTGAAGAAATGGATGAAGCCCGCACGCGGCTTGCAGGTTTGATGAATATCCATAGTGATGAGCTGAGTTTTGGTCCATCAACAAGTCAAAATACATATGTGCTGGCTCAGGCATTTGGACAAATGCTGTCTTCGGGTGATGCCATTATCGTCACAGATCAGGATCATGAAGCAAAT
>JABJBD010000182.1 GCA_018668795.1 Candidatus Puniceispirillum sp.
CGTCGACATTATTGCTTTTCACATGCAGGCTATCGCGCAGAATCATGTCGGATCACCGAAGCGATCGCCGCGCGTTACGGACAAATAGGCGCTGTCTCCGCATGGCAAACTGATAATGAATATGGATGTCATGACACGATTTATTCCTATTCCCAAGCCGCCAAGGCTGGGTTTCAGGCATGGCTTGCTGACCGTTATGGTACGGTTTCAGCGCTTAATGCGGCATGGGGCAATGCATTCTGGTCGATGGAGGTAGGGTGTTTCACAGAAATTGAACTGCCGAATCTGACTGTTACCGAAGCCAATCCAGCTCATAGCCTTGATTTCAGGCGCTATAGCACTGCGGCCGTTGTCGCGTTCAACAAAGAGCAGGCTGATATTCTGCGCCGATTGTCACCAGGTCGGCCAATAGCTCATAATTACATGGGCGCATTTGCCCAATTTGATCATAGGCCGGTCGCAGCCGATCTGGATATTGCGTCATGGGACAGCTATCCACTTGGCATGTTGCAAAATATGCAAGCCTACCCAAGCGCAAATACCGCACATGATCAACAAACCTATGATGAGTGCATGCGTACCGGTGAACCTGACTTTCAAGCCTTTCATCATGACCTGTATCGCGGCATGGGGCGTTTATGGATTATGGAACAGCAGCCAGGGCCGGTAAATTGGGCAAAATATAATCCAGTACCAAGAGCTGGTGCTGTGCGTATGTGGAGCTGGGAAGCTATCGCGCATGGCGCCGAGCTGGTCAGCTATTTCCGCTGGCGACAAGCCCCTTTTGCCCAAGAACAGATGCATGCTGGCTTGATGTTGCGCAATAATGAACCCGCTGCCGGTCTTGCCGAAGCAAAGCAGTTTGCCAGCGAACTTGAACTACTTGATGATGCTGAAACAACACAGGCAAAGATTGCCCTGATACATGATTATGAAGCTGACTGGATCAGCGAACTTGATGGCCAAAGTGACGATTTCGCCTATCTACCCTTGATGCTAGATTTTTATCGCTCAATTCGCCGACAAGGCGGCTCCGTTGATATCATTGGCCCACATGATGATATCAGCAGTTATGCTCTGGTTATCGCACCCTGCCTTATGCATGTTCCAGACAGTCTGGCGCAGCAGATGGAAGGTTTTGACGGACAGATTTTGATTGGTCCGCGCACTGGTGCCAAGACAATCGACTTTCAACTGCCTAAAAATTTGGCACCTGGCCCGCTAGCCAGTGTCACTGGTGTTACAATAACCCGCGTTGATGCTTTGCCTGCAAGCCAGACAATTTCCGTGTCAGATGATGAAATATTAGGCAATTTCAAAATCTGGCGTGAACATGTAACAGCGCAAGGCACCCTGATTGCAACTGGCGATGATGGATATCCAGCAGTGATAAAAAGCAATCGCACATCCTATCTAGCTGGCTGGCCAGATGCCGAATTAGCTGACAATGTTATCGGCAAAGCTATGCTCGATGCGGGAATCATACCGCATAAAATGCCTAACTATTTACGTGTGCGTCAACGTGGCAACAAGCTTGTTTTTGTTAATTATGGCAGAAAAATTACAATTATTCCTGACAGCTTTTCAGGCACATTCATCTTGGGCACGAAAGATGTGCCAGCCGCTGGCGTCAGCATTATGCAGATTGATTTATAGACCTTCGATACGGTCCACCAGCCACGCTTTTGGATTTGATGAACTAATCGCGGCTAGGATATGCGCGCTTTGTTCCCGCGCACATAACGCAATCACACAACCACCAAAACCCGCACCTGTCAGCCGCGCGCCAATGGCACCAGCCGCTTTCAAGTTTGCCACCAGAGCATTCAAAATCGGCGATGACACGTCAAAGTCAACATCAAGCGAAATATGGCAGTCATCCATGAGCTGGCCGAATTTATCTGCCTTGCCTGTTTCCAATGCAACGACCGCATCCTGAACGCGGATATTTTCCGAAATCACATGGCGAGCCCGTTTCTGCAATAATGGATCAGCAAGTCTGGCACAGCCAGCCAGATCAGCGTCACGCAATGACGTAACCCCCATTTCACAAGCGGCATTGCGGCATTGTAACAGACGTTCATTATAGGCACCTTCGGATAACTTACGATCAGCACCCGAATGAATGACCAGAAAATCATGTCCGACAAAAAGTGGCAAACAGCGTGTTTCCATCGACCTTATATCAAACAGCATAGCCTGATTAACAGGTGCAACTGCCGCTATCATCTGATCCATAATGCCACAATTTGTGCCCACAAATTCATGTTCTATCTGCTGTCCCATACGCGCTAAATGTGCCGGACTGATCCTATCAAATACGTTCGGCGCTAATGATCCCAACGCCCGCAAAAGTGCAATTTCAAAAGCCGCTGATGATGATACCCCAGCCCCAGCTGGTACGTTTGATGACACGGCAATATTTACACCGCCCTGTCCTTTGATCTTGCTGGAAAATCCGTTTTGACCTGCTATTACCAACGCTCCGTGTACAAAATCAAGCCAGCTACCATCGCACGGGCTTTCAACGGGACGGTTAAGCGTATCAAATCTGTCTGATACACCGTAGATCATATTGTCGTCACGCGGTGACAATGCAACAACCGTATGATGTCGGAGCAATACTGGCATCACCAATCCATCATTATAGTCGGTATGTTCGCCAATCAGATTAGCACGGCCATGCCCAATCGCAACCACATCTGGCACAATTCCAAAATGATTTTCAAACAATGCGCTACGCATGTGGCGTCAGCCTGCCCGCCAATAATTCAGCTGCCTGTTCAGGCGGAATATCGACCAGAAATGTACCAGTGATCTGCTCGACCGATGCCAGATATTTCAGCTTGTCAGCACTGCGACGCAATGGTCGAAAAGCACAATAGAAATGAAAGCTGTCCTGCGTACCACGTGGTGCCGTGTGCCAGCCCAAAGTATAAGGCATCGGCGTTTTATGCACAGCATCCAACCGCGAGACAGCATCATGCATCAAAGCAGCAAACTGGATACGTTCACGTTCAGTAAATTCAGCAGGGGACGCCATGCGGCGGTGAGGCACAACCCATGTTTCAAATGGATAACGTCCCCATTCTGGCACCATAACAAGACCACTCTCATTTTGCGTCAGAATCAGGTCAGGATTAATACGCGTCGCAATATCATCAAGTGGATTTGCCGCGGCAAAACTGTCTGCCTCACGTGCAATCAAAGCTGGAATATGTGACAGGGCATAAATCTGCCCATGCGGATGATCCAGCGTCACGCCAATCTCACGGCCCCTATTTTCAAAAGGAAGAACATATTGAATGCGGCCATCATCCATCAAGGCGTCCCAGCGATGACCAATCGCCGCGATCAGCAAGCTAATTCGGTCAATGCCAATCGTTGCAAACGATGAATTATGGTCAGCGCTGTAACAAACGACATCACAAAACCCAATACCGGGCACTGTTGCAACTCCTAGTTCCGGCGGCGTACTCGCTTCGGCTGATAAGGCAGAAAAGCGGTTACTGAAGATCGCAATTTCATAATTGGTAGCTGGCATATCGGTGAGCCTGCCACCGTTGCTGGCGGGACAAAGCGGACAATCGGCAGCGTCCGGTAAAAAGGTACGCCCCTGCCGTGCCCCAGCGTGACAAACCCATTCCCGCAATAACGGATGCCAACGCATATGTGCATCAGCGCTTGGCACGGATGGCAAACTATCAAGCAGGTCGTAATCACGCGCGCTTTCAGCATATAGCCATAGGCTACGCCCATTCCCTCGATCAACATATTTTGTATGAAAATTTGCCATTAGTTTAGTGTAGGCAACCAGCCAGCATGTGCGTCAAGAAGCTCGTCAACCATCTTCCATATCTGATCAAGATTAAGCTCAGCACCTGTGTGTGGATCCATCATCACCGCGTGATAGACATGTTCTTTTTTACCCGTGATGATAGCTTCAACAGTCAACGCCTGAACATTTATACTGCTTTGCATGATCGCGGCAAGATGCGGTGGTAAATCAGCAACAGCCTGAGGCGTGATACCACGCTTATCGACAATACATGGCACCTCGACACAGGCATTGGCGGGTAAATTGCCAATCAATCCATCATTCAATACGTTACCGTTAATATGGTCAGGAACGTCATTCACCACCGCATGCATAATACGCGCCGCATATTCAACTGACTTTTTACATAGAATGGGGCTGTCGGATAACAATGCCTGTTCCTGTGTATCCCATTTTTCGATCTGATCTTCACAACGACGAATATATTCATTGATAGGAATATCAAATTTTTTGATGAGTTCCGGCTGGCCATTCTTGATAAACCATGGCGTATATTCAGCAAAATGCTCGGATGATTCAGTTACAAAATATCCAAGCCGTCGCAGCATTTCATAACGTACATGATTCGTGCAGCCATCATAATTGGCACCGTAATCACGACCATCAATTAATCCATGCAAGCGTGGATACAGATCCTCAACCTTGCCATCAGCATATCGTTTGGCAAATTTGGTATAGAAAGCGACATGGTTGATCCCTGCACATTCAAATTCAATATCATCAATGGATTCACCCAAATCACGCGCTAGATCAATGGCTGTTCCTTGTACCGAATGACATAGGCCTACATAGCGCAGATCTGGCAGCATCCGTGACAAAGCTAGGCAGTTGATCGCCATTGGATTGACATATTGTAGCATCAGGGCATTGGGGCATATATCCAGCATGTCGCGGGCAATGTCAGCCAGAACCGGAACGGTTCGCAAACCACGCATCACCCCACCAACACCCAGCGTATCCGCAATCGTTTGCGTCAGGCCATACTTCGCTGGAATTTCAAAATCAATCACAGTGGACGGCTTATAACCTCCAACCTGTATCATGATCACAACAAAATCTGCACCTTTAAGCGCTAATCGACGATCAGTTGTCGCGGTAATTTTTGGGTTAGCCTTAACCGTAGAACTAATTTTTTCAGCAACCAGTTGTGATGTTTTCAACCGCTTTTCATCAATATCCTGCAGTGCCACATAGCAATCTTTAAAACAATCTTCAAGCAACACATCCGTCAGAATGTTTTGCATGAAAACGGTACTGCCAGCGCCTATCATTGCAATTTTCATCATCTATTTACCTTGCTAAACATCAGCCTTTGCTGGCTCCAAACGTAAGACCCGTAATGAAATGCCGTTGCATAAGAAAGAAAATAATCACAGGTGGCAATGCCGCCATAATCGAGCCTGCCGAAATCAGATGGTAGGCAGAAATCCATTGTCCATTTAGCGATTTCAGGCCTGCCGTAACAGGCATCGCATGCTGACCTTGAATCAAAACCGTTGCCCAGAAATAGTCATTCCAGATAAAGGTAAAAATAAGCACGCAAAGGGCTGCAATCGCAGGGCGGATCAAGGGCAGAACCACCGCCCAGAAAATCTTGAACTCGGACGCACCATCAATACGCGCCGCCTCGATAAGTTCATAAGGTAATGCGCGGATGAAATTACGCATGAACAATGTACAAAACCCTGTCTGGAAGGCGATATGAAACATAGCCAAGCCAGTAACGGTATCATAAAGCCCAATTTGAAAGGTCAAGTCACGCACTGGAATCATCAGAATCTGAAAGGGAATAAAATTGCCCGCAACAAACAAAAAGAAAATCAGCAGATTGCCCTTGAAACGGTAAATTGCAAGGGCAAAGCCAGTCATACAGCTCAAAGCCACAGCGCCAATCACCGTTGGTATGGTGATTTTGAAGCTATTCAAAATGAACATGAACATGGGCGTATTGGTAAAGACGTCGGTCAAATTTTGGATCGCTTGCCACTCACTTGGTACGCCCCACAAATTACCAGCTGTAATATCGGCAGATCCACGCACCGCGGTCATCACCACCCCAAGCAAAGGTACCAGCCATATCAGCAAGGCAACTGGCAATGCTATTTTATAAAGCATTTGATTGGCAGGGCTGGCTTTTTCAATTGGCGTTGGAAACATGCCTATAGCCCCCGCTTTTCATCGCGATACATGCGATATATGAAAAACAGAATATAGACCATCATGATCGAGAACAGAATCGTAGCGATAGCCGACCCATACCCCATACGATAGCCATATTCGCTCAAGGCTTGTTCAAACATGAAATAAGCAAGCACGTTTGTTGACCCCCATGGCCCACCTTGCGTCATAATCGCAATCATATCAAAACTACGTAGTGATCCGATAATGGTCACGACAACAGCGATAAAGGTAGCTGGGCGTAATTGTGGTAGAATAATATTCCAGAACAATGAAAAACCAGTTGCCCCATCCATACGCCCAGCTTCAATCTGGTCAGCGCTGACATTGTTAAGCCCGGTAAGATAAAGGATCATGCAATAGGCAATTTGCGGGTAAATGCCTGCAAAAATGATACCGTAAGTCGCATAATCTTCATCTGCCAGAATAGCCCAGCCTTCAAGCCCGACCAGATCAAGCAACGGAGAAATAATGCCGTAATTTGGCTCATAGAACCAAGTAAATACTAGGCCAATAACAACTTGTGAAATAACAAACGGAAAAAAGAAAAGCGACTTTATCAGCCGGATGCCAAACACCACCTGATTGAGAAACAGTGCCAAAGCCAAACCAATCGGCACCGCGCCCATAAAACATACAAGCCAGCGGACATTATTCCATAATGCTGTATAAAATTCTTCGTCATCCATCAATTCGATGTAGTTTTCCAGCCCCACATAGGTTGCTGGTGAAAGCCCATCCCATTGATACAGGCTAATCGAAATTGACGACATGATTGGCCACAAAACATAGACCGTAAACAAGAAAATGCCTGGCATAAGAAACAGCCATGGCATAAGTGCTCTTTGGTTACGCTTCCACCAACCCGACTGGCGAAGCGTCACATTTGTTTGTGCTTCATGCGCTGTGGTCATCAGCCTAAACCAAATTAAATTTTAAAATCAAATAATAAACGGAATAAATATAAAAAAAGGGAAGGCCGATAGACACCAGCCTTCCCGTAATTACATTACTTATAGACGCGCTGACGCGCTTTTTCCAAACGCTTCAGGATCGCGTCACGGCGATCAGGCTTAACCATATATTCTTGGAAACCTTTCATGCCAGCAGACGCCATTTCAGCAGGGGCATCACGGTCATAGAACTGTGCCATCGCATAGGCATTGTTCAGCATGTTATTACCAGCCTTGAGAAATTTATCATCCTTTACGGTTGATGCATTGTTGATTGGTAACTGACCTAGAATACCGTTGATTTCGGTCTGCACATCGGCACGCGCCATAAAGATCAAGAAACGCTTGGCGTCAGTCTTGTTCTTGGCATTTGCTGGGATGTGAATCGTATCGGTTGGCGCTTCTTCGGCCATGGGGATGCCTGGGGTGATTTCAGGAAACTGGAAAAACCCAAGCTGATCGTCAGTCAAACCAGCTTCACGCAAAGGCGCAACAGCAAAATTACCCATGACATACATGGCAGCTTCACCTTTGACCATTGGTGTCAAAGCTTCTTGCCAGCTATAGGCCGCATGATTTTCAATGAAATAGCCTGGCTTGACCAACTCGTCCCACTTGTCAAAAGTGGCTTGCACGCGAGGGTCGGTATAAGGCACTTTGCCAAGCGCAAGATCCATATGGAATTCATAACCATTTGTGCGCAGATTCAGATAGTCAAACACGCCTGCTGTTGTCCAGAGAT
This sequence comes from Candidatus Puniceispirillum sp., assembly GCA_018668795.1. GTDB lineage: Bacteria > Pseudomonadota > Alphaproteobacteria > Puniceispirillales > Puniceispirillaceae > Puniceispirillum. The sequence goes on from JABJBD010000182.1 coordinate 7,712, forward strand.
ATTTTGAACCTATTGTGATAGGTGTAACGCCACCAGCCTTTAACTTGGCACAGGCAGCAACAAAATCTGCCCATGTAGTTGGCACGGCAATGTCCATCTTTTCAAAGATGTCTTTGCGGTAGTAAACGCCCCACTGATAATAGGTATAAGGCACACCCCACTGGCGGCCAGCAATTGTCATAGACTTTTTGGCATGCGCCATTGAGCCTGTCAGCGCACCATCTTGCCATCCTGAATCACTCCAGATGTCTGATACGTCCTCGAAAAGACCTGCCTTCACAAAGGGGCGCATACGGTTACCCGCATACCAATTTGCAACATCTGGCGCGTCCGTTGTTAAAAAGTTACGGATAGATTGCTTGTAACCTTCATGGTCAAAAAGATTCCACTCAACAGTCACATCCGGATTTTCAGCTTCAAATTTCTTGATCATCTTTTCGAACGCTTCTTTTGGCGCCGGATCCGATGTATCGGTGTTAATAACAAGCGTTCCTGCGCTTGCAACAGTTGCAGCCATCGCAGTAGCGGCAACCATCCCCATCAAAAATTTCTTCATTGGTCCCTCCCAGGAATTTCATGCATATCGTGACAGCAACGCCCGCAGGCAGAGTGCTACATGCTCACTGTGGAACGGAATCCCAAGACAAACATCCTAAAAAGTCATAAAACATTCTGGTATAGTCATAAAAAGTGGTTAATTTAAATATATGAAAGTAATTCGGTCAGACATGAATAATGCTAGTCAAAGCCCAAAACGGCAGAATAATATGCTGCCGCAAACACATCTGCATGTGCCAGAAGGGTTTTTTGTCGAACATCATATTCCTGATATTATGCCGCAAACCCATATGCACGGCCATATCGAGATCAATTTTCTAACTACTGGCAGCATGGTCTATCAACTACCGACAGGTATCGTTCATATTCCAGCTAACCGATTGGTGCTGTTTTGGGGACAGGTTCCACATCGTGTAATTAGGGTTAACGACGCTGACTCTATCCATATTGCCTATTTACCGCTGTCACAAGTCGTGACCTGGCCTTTACCTGACCAGTTGATGCAGCATCTTTTTGATGGTCTTTTTGTGGTAAGCGATAATACCAGCAATCTTGATAGTCCGTTGATGGCACGCTGGCTTAACGATTTTCAGAGCAATGATGCCCCTCGGGCGTCTCTGGCTATTGCCGAAATTCAGCTAAGATTGCGACGCATGGCCGTTGATGGATGGAGTGCATTAACTTTGGACAATGACAGCGTAGTTGGTGCCACATCTGGCAAACAGACATTCAAACGCAAAGCGGCGGCACGCAAGGTGCAGATGATGGTCGCCTTTATGGCGCAAAATTACACGCAAACACTACACATAGCCGATATTGCCGCCGTAGCTGGCATATCAAAAGGTTATGCAATGACTATATTTAATGCCTTTATGCGCCGTTCACTGACGCAATATGTCAATGAATTGCGGCTTAACCACGCCCGCGCATTATTGATGGATACGAATGACAAGATTGTCGGCATTGCCCTTGATTCAGGCTTTGGTTCACTGTCGCAATTCTACAGTCTATTTCACCAGCAATTCGGTGTCGCGCCTTCAGCCTATCGCGATAGCACCCGTCAGTAATTGAAATTGCCGGACATGCAGATTACGTATGCGATCGTAAAGCATAGCCACCACCGCGCACTGTGCGTATCAAATTCGGACGCTTATCCTTGTCCGATGCCGCGCCATTAATGGCTTTGCGCAGACGACTGAAATGGACATCGACTGTACGTTCTTCGACAAACACACCATGTCCCCAGACCCGATCTAACAAAAGCGGACGGCTAAATACCTGACCAGGACGTTCAAATAATGTCAAAAGCAGTTGATATTCCTTTGGGCCAAGCGGCACAATCTTGCCAGCACGGCGCACTTCCATACGGCTTGGAAAAATTTGCAGGTCTTCAAACTCCATCATGTCATTTGCTAAAGCTGGTCGTGCCCGACGTAACAGCGCTTTGACACGCGACACCAGTTCACGTGGCGAAAATGGCTTTGAAACATAATCATCTGCACCCGTATCTAGCCCCAATGTGCGATCACCCTCTTCACCACGGGCACTCAAAACTATAATTGGCAGATTCTTGGTTTCTGTTCGTGAGCGAAGAAGCCGACACACATCTATCCCCGACATATGCGGCATCATCCAATCGAGAATAAGCAGATCCGGTTGCATATCCTCGACCATAGTGACCGCTTGTTTCCCATCAGCAGCCGTAAACACCGTAAAGCCAGCTTGCTTCAAATTGAATGAAAGCAACTCAAGCTGGTTTGGCTCATCATCAGCAATCAGAATTTTCGCGTTCATGGATTAATACTATCCTTAATGGCCTTGCACTTATGACAATTTTGAGCTTGATTTATCTGCCTTGGGCCTTTCATCCTCAAGCTGAGTTCCCTCAACAAGAAAATATATTTCTTCAGCGATTCCAGTCATATAATCACCAATGCGCTCAATATTTTTGCCAATAAACAGCAAATGCACACCGCTTCCAACGACCTTGCTATCATCTGTCATCATGGCCATCACTTCATTGTAAAAGGCTGTATGCATATGATCTAGTTCGACATCGCTGTTGCGAAGCTCTATAGCCGCTTTTATGTCAAGATTATGATAGGCAAGCATGGCGTCATTAATCATTTTTTCGGCCATATGGCCCATGCGCCCAATATTCACATCGGGAATGGTTTCATGTCCGGACGCTGCCATGGCTTTGGTACGTCTAGCTATATTCTTGGAAAAATCGCCAACGCGTTCAAAAATTGTCGCAATTTTTGAGGCAACCATGACCCGACGCAAATCAGTCGCCCGCGGGGAACGTAACGCAATAATCTCAAAAGCAGTCTGAATGATTTCGGCTTCAAGAACGTCAAGCTCCTTATCGCCCGCAATAATATGATCAAGCGTTTTACTATCTTGTGTTGCAATGGCATCAAGCGCCATGACAAAACGTTCCTTGGCCAGCTCGCCAAGCTGTTCGATACGCGCGTTCAGATTATTTAAATCATCATCAAATGCCGAGACAATATGCGTGTTTTCCATGTTTTGTTTATCCAATTTTACCGGAAATATAGGCTTCCGTTTGTTGATTCAGCGGGTTCGTGAAGACATCCTTGGTCTGTCCAACTTCGATCAACCTGCCAAGGTGAAAATAGGCCGTACGTTGCGAGATACGCGCTGCCTGCTGCATCGAATGCGTTACAATCACAATCGAATATTCCGCACTAAGCTCATTTATCAGCTCTTCAACTTTCGCAGTAGCAATAGGATCAAGCGCCGAACATGGTTCATCCATCAAAATGACTTCAGGACTGACCGCTATTGCACGCGCGATGCAAAGACGCTGTTGCTGTCCACCAGACAAACCAGTGCCCGACTGGGTCAATCTGTCATTCACTTCGGCCCACAGGCCAGCGCGTTGCAAAGCTTCTTCGACAATGGCGTCAAGATGCGCTTTATCGTAAGCCAGCCCGTGAATGCGGGGGCCATAGGCAACATTATCATAAATTGATTTTGGAAATGGGTTTGGCTTTTGAAAGACCATGCCCACACGCGCACGTAACGGCACAACGTCTACTGACGGATCATATATATCCTGACCATCAAGCGCAATTGTGCCCATAACGCGGCATGAATCGATTGTATCATTCATACGGTTTAAACAGCGCAGAAACGTTGACTTCCCACAGCCAGAAGGCCCAATAAGCGAAATCACTTCTTTGCTACCAATATCCAATGACACATTATCAATGGCTTTCTTGTCACCATAGAAAACATCGACCATACGCGCTGTCATGCGCGCATCATCAACATGGATATTACCCATGGTATTGGTTTTAACCTCTGCCGTACTCATAGCGTCACTCTCGATATCTTCATCAGATAGATTTATCCCCAGATGATGTGCATGCACCCATGATAACTACCACCGGCGCTCCAGACGTTTCCTCAGTATGATCGCAAATGCGTTCATTCCCACCAAAAATACCAGCAACACAATAATAGCAGCACTCGTTTTTTGAATAAACATGCGTTCGGCAAAGTCTGCCCACATGAAAATCTGTACAGGCAAAACAGTGCCCGGATCCATCACACTGCCTGGCACATCAACAATAAAGGCAACCATGCCGATCATCAATAACGGCGCGGTTTCCCCAAGCGCCTGTGCCATACCGATAATTGTACCTGTCAGCATACCAGGCATTGCCAATGGAATGACATGATGAAAAATAGTCTGTATCCGTGACGCGCCAACACCATAGGCCGCATCGCGTACACTAGGCGGCACCGCTCGAATGGCAGCTCGCGATGAAATTATAATTGTTGGCAGTGTCATCAGCGCCAGAACAACACCCCCAATAAGTGGTATTGACCGCGGCATCCCAAAAACACCAATAAAAATAGCCAGTCCAAGGATACCAAACACTACCGACGGCACCGCCGCTAGATTATTGATATTAATTTCAATAAATTCAGTTATGCAATTTTTCTTGGCAATTTCTTCAAGATACACCGCTGTCGCCACCCCAATGGGAAAAGACAGAACAAGACAAACCGCCAAGGTCATGATCGAACCGATAAAGGCACCTTTAATGCCTGCCATTTCAGCGTCACGTGATGCGCTGCCAAAGATCAGATAATCACTAAAATTATAACTGATACGTCCCTGCGCATTCAACAAATCAACATAGCCAATTACATTATCATTAATCCGGCGATCAGCCTCGGGGGTTTCGCGTTTGATAAAACCACGCATGAAGCTATCAATATCATCATCAAGGGCAAAGCGTATTGGCTGAATCGTGCCAAAAAGCTCTGGGTTCTTTTGCACGAATTTACGAATACGTTCTTCGCTTCCTGACGAGACCATCTTTCCTGCGGCACGCCGCCCGGATCTGCCTTCGGGATTTACAACCGCAAACAAGGCTTCGCGAACAACACCACGCGCATCGCCGCTATATAGCGAACCAGTTGACAAATCACCTTTAGGGTCAAGCCGTTCACGATCCAGTTCCACATCAAGAGTCACATAATATTGGAAAAATCCTGGCGCGCCTTTTGATATAATCGTCACAAACAAAGTCACTAGAAATATAAGCGCAATGGCAATCGCCAGTCGCCCATAAAAGCGATACCGCTTTTCCTGATTATTGCGACGGTCGATACTTTTCTGTACCTGTTTGGTCGCCTGTTCTGGCGTCAAAAGCCCAAGCTTTGAATTATTCATATTGCTCTCGGTATTTCTTTACAATTTGAAGCGCAAAGAAATTCAATGCCAGCGTAATAACGATCAATGTCAATGCAAGTGCAAAGGCTGAAAGCGTTTTGGCTGATTCAAATTCCTGATCGCCGACCAGAATCGTTACGATTTGGGATGTCACCGTCGTGACCGCATCAAGTGGGTTGAAAGATAGATTTGCCGCTAGCCCCGCCGCCATGACAACAATCATTGTTTCACCAATGGCGCGTGATACTGCCAACAGAACCGCCGCAACTACACCTGGTAATGCGGCAGGCAAAACGACATTGCGCACCGCTTCATTTTTGGTTGATCCCAAGCCATAAGCAGCGTCTCGAAGGGCTTGCGGCACAGCATTAATCACATCGTCTGACAAAGATGATACAAATGGAATTATCATGATCCCCATCACTAAACCAGCCGCCAGTGCTGATTCAGATGCCACGTCCAAGCCAATCAAAGACCCACCAGTTCGTAATAATGGTGCCACCGTCAGCGCGGCAAAAAATCCATAAACGACTGTCGGCACACCCGCCAGAATTTCCATCAGTGGTTTGAAGATTGCCCGCTCACGTGCACCAGCATATTCAGATAGATATATGGCACTAAATAGACCAACTGGAACCGCGACGCACAAAGCAACAAAGGAAATAAGAAACGTCCCTAGAAACAATGGCACCGATCCATATAGCGCCGTTCCCCCACCTGATCCGGCGCGTTCTGCACCTTCAAATTGCGGATTCCAGACAGTTCCAAACAGAAAATCCTGAATAGGCACTAACGCAAAGAAGCGCATCGATTCAAAAACAACTGAAAAGACAATGCCGATTGTTGTCAGGATCGCAATCACTGAACTTGTAGCCAGAAGCCCGATTATGATGCGTTCAACAGCGTTGCGTGATCGAAATGACGGGTTAATCTTCAGATAGGCAACCAGACCACTGCCTAGCACCAGTGCCAGAACCAGAATAGTTGTCAGCATCCGTGAAAAATCAGCCCATTTAACCCAGGTAGCCCCTGCGGCTGTTACCCATTCGGGCGGCGTGCCAAAATTAATGCCATCAACAACATTCTGTATCTGCGCCAGCACGATAATCTTGTTGAAATCTTGGGCTTGCTGAACTTCCAGCGGCACATAATCAATAATCAGATTTGAAAACACTAAATCATCGCCAATCGCCATAGCAACAAGCAAGGCATAGGCTGGCAAGATAGCCGACAGGGCAACAAATAAACCATAATAATGCGGCAAAGAATGAAGTTTGGTCGCTTCACGATAACGCAACAAAAGCGCCGCCCGACGACCAAGATAAAACCAAGCGGCACCGATCATCAGAACGATAATTGCAAGAGTTAGCAGAGGCACCGCATTATTACCTTTCTCAAGAAAAGGAACCAGCAAAGACGCTGACTCCCTCTTTTACGTATCTACTTAAGCATGTCTGCTGTTAAAAGCGGCAAGTCTTTCATGGCTGCAGCATAAGACGCGCGTTCTTTGGACGGCATTGGAATCATGCCAGATTCGGCAAGAATACCATCTTCGTCCCAGTGCTTTGTCCACTCATTCATATATTCAGCCATACCCGGGATAACACCCATATGCTGATGCTTCACATAAAAATAAAGCGCGCGTGATACTGAATAACTGTCGGTTGCAATATTGTCGAAAGTGGGTGCTGTACCAGAAATAACCGCACCTTGAAGCGTGTCAGAGTTCTGATCAAGATATGAGAAGCCAAAGATACCGTATGATGTTGGGTCTTCCCTCAGCTTCTGAACAATCAGATTGTCCTGCTCACCGGCTTCAACATAGGCACCATCAGTACGCATGGCGCGGCAATTCTTGGCTTCCTGACCAATTAATTTAAGAACGCGCATGGCTTCAGCGTCCTTTTTGCAATAGCCTTTTTCATTCACCATTTCGGCAAATGACGCGCGTGTTCCCGACGTTGTCGGTGGGCCATAAACGCGAATAGCAACGTCAGGCAGATCAGGGTTGATGTCCGACCATTTCGTGTATGGGTTAGGAACCATCACATCGATGTTATTATTTCTGATTTCTTTTGCTGGTACCATAGCCGTTAAAGCTTTACCAAGGTCAGCTTTTGAGATTTTCAGAAGCTCTCCAGTTTTTGAGCCAGCAACGACAATGCCATCATAACCGACTTTGATTTCTGTCAGCTTGACACCGTTAGTGTCACAATAGGCTAACTCTTTTTCCTTCATGCGTGATGAAGCGTTACCAATGTCAGTGAATTCGGTGCCGACGCCATCACAAACACCTTTTTTACCGACAGATGATCCGCCAGATTCAATAACGGGTGTTTTGAAGTCAGGGTTACGACCTAGACGCTCAGCCACAATCGTTGCAAATGGCAGAACGGTTGAAGATCCGGCAATGCTGATATAGTCCCGTGCCTGTGCAACGCCAGCTAGCATCATGCCAGCCAATACACTTGAAATAATAACTGATTTACGCATTTATAGCTCCCAATACGATGAAACAACCTCCTTTATTGAAGGTGAGGGAATATTCAATCGTCTGGATTACATATTTATTAAAGAAATATTACAGTTTTATGACAATGCACTTGGTGCGGATAAGCAAAGCTAGTTTTACTTTATAGAGTCACCAGTTGACTGCAAAAGAGGCAAGGTTACCTTAAAGACCGTGGACGCACCCGGCATTGATTCCACACGCATATGTCCACGATGTCGGTTAAGAATGTGTTTTACAATGGCCAACCCAAGACCTGTACCACCAATTTGGCGAGACCGCGCCTTGTCAATGCGATAAAACCGTTCGGTGATACGCGAAAGATGCTGTTTGGCTATACCCTCGCCCTGATTAATAACATCAATTTGAAGCTGGCTTGGCATCGGCTCGGTTAGTTCGATCACAATTTGCGAATCTTCAAACCCATATTTGATAGCATTCTCGACAAGATTAACAAAAACCTCGGTCAATTCATCATAACTTCCAAGAATCTGGGCAGGCTTGGTTTTATCCAGCCTGTTATCGCGCACAATAATCTGCATGTTGCGGGCTTCGGCTTTGCCGATCAGCGTATCACGAACCGCACTTATCATCGCCAGCACAGACACATCGTCTTCAGGAATAATATGCTCATATACTTCGACACGTGACAGGGATAAAAGATCGTCAATGAGACGGGTCATGCGTTTGGATTCTTCATCCATGATTTTCAAAAATCGTAATTGCATCGCTTCATCAGTCACATCGCCATTGATCATGGTTTCAATAAACCCTGACAGACTGGTCAGAGGCGAGCGCAGCTCATGGCTGACATTAGCGACAAAGTCACGGCGCACATTTTCAAGATTACGTTGCAAAGTCATGTCAAGAAATAGCAACGCAATCATATCATCATCCAGCGGTTTTAGCCGCAGAGCGAATTCGGTTGATACCATATCGGTTGGTTTATAAACCATGTCTTGGGCAATGCGCCCTTCAGCTACCAACGCAAAAACCCGCCCAATATCGTCATGCGTCACCACATCAACTATATATTGACCTATCAAATTTTGACCCAGAAACCGGACTGCCGCTTCATTAACAGACAGGATCGTTCCCTTGTTGTCCGCTATGATAAGCCCATCATCCAGCATTTCGGCAATCTGGCTTACTATAGGTGCAGATGCATAATCAGGTAAATTCATTTTAGCTCCGAAGTCGATAAAGTCTGATAGATACACGCGAAATATTGCAATTAGATTAACCCCAAATCACAAAACTTTCGACCTTAGCTTTCATATCTAGCATAGGGATACTTTTTAATGAGGCTGAAACCACCATGCCAAGGCATGAGCTTTATGAAATAGTCACTATTAAGCCAAATGGAAAAACAGGATGGCGTTCCTGGTGGTTGTGAACATCAAAACCAAACGATAATTCTATTCAAATATTCAATTTTTTGGCAGCTCCAAATCCTAGAAAAAGACACGTCAATGCCACTATTTCCAGCCATCTACCCTATGATGAAATAGGGATCTAAAATTAATTGATTTAAATCAATATGTTACATAATCATTTTCGCTTTATAGAAAAAATCTATGAGTTGTAAAGCGATTCAAAGTAAGTTTGTAAAATGTTAATAATTAATTTGTAAAAGATTACAAATTAACATTTATTTGGTTTATTAATCATTTTTCTCTCCCTACCAATTTATCAACGGAAATGAAAAACATTGAGGGGGAATATGACTATGATTACGAAAACATCAAAAATTCTGGCCAAATGTGCGTTAGGCGGTTTGGCTGTAATAATGGCATCAATGCCATCTGTTGCCGCAGACTGGAAACCTATTAAGCCCGTTGAAATGGTTATTATGGCTGGTCAAGGCGGTGGCGCTGATCGTTTGGCACGACTGTTTCAGTCTATCATTCAAAAAGAAAATCTTGCATCAATGCCTGTACTGCCAATCAATAAAGGTGGCGGATCAGGTGCCGAGGCCATGCGTTACCTAAAAGACAAATCAGGTGACCCGCATGTATTGATGGCAACTTTGAATAGCTATTACACGACACCTTTACGCACAGACATCGGCGTGGATATCGAAGAGTTCACGCCTATCGCTCGTATGGCTGTCGATACCTTTGTCCTATGGGTCAATGCTGACAGCGACATCAAAACACTTGATGATTATGTGGCGGCAGTTAAAGCAGCAGGCGGCACATGGAAAATGGGCGGTACAGGCTCTGGCCAGGAAGACAGCTTGATAACTGCCATGCTGGAAAAGGAATTTGGCATCAAACATATCTATGTTCCGTTTAAGGGCGGTGGCACAGTGGCCAAAAATCTGGTCGGCGGTCATATTGACAGCACTGTAAACAACCCGTCCGAACAAATGGGCTTCTTTGAAGCTGGTAAATCACGTCCGATAGCGGCCTTTACACCAACGCGTCTGGCCGTGTTCCCAGATGTGCCTACCATGGCTGAACTTGGTCATCCGATGACATATTACATGCAACGTAGTTTTGTCGCGCCTGCGTCGATGCCTGAAGCTGCTGTTGCCTATTATGTTGATATGTTCAAAAAACTATCGCAGTCAGAAGAATGGCAAGCCTATGCTAGCAAAAAAGCGCTGATGACAGATTTCCTCAGCGGTGACGCATTACAGGCTTATTTCTTGAAAGAACGTGCGGCGCATGCCGACATTCTGAAAAACATGTAAGGCCATTTTAATCAGACAGACATCAAACAAACTATTGAGAAGATGTGTCTTCTCAATAGTTTTATCGGGTTAAAAAGGGGGAGCCTTATGCATCGTGCTGATAAAAACATATCCTTAGTGCTAATGGGCTTGGCAATTTACTTTATGTGGCATGCGAAAGAGTTGCCCATAGGCTGGGTGCCTAGTGACGGGCCTGGCGGTGGTGCATTTCCGTTTTGGCTATCTGTAATTCTATTTTTCAGCGCATTAGGCGTATTTTTAAGCGCACTTCGCGCATCTAAACAAAAGGCGAATATACCTTTTTTTGAGCCCGAAACAGTCTCATCCGTAACAAAGGTCAGTATTGCTATCTTTGTGACTGTCGCCATCATGGCCACTCTTGGAACCTATGTAGCGCTCTTATTATTCCTGTTCTGGTATTTGCGGATATTCGGTAAACATAGTTTAAAGCTGACGGCGATCATCACATTAATAACGCCTGTATTTGTTTTCTTCTTCTTCGAGGTAACGCTGAAAATTTTGTTACCCAAGGGGATAACCGAACCACTTTTCTTCCCACTTTATAATTTGTTTTTTTAAGGATTCGATGAATGGAAACGCTTGGCTTATTGTTAGACGGTTTTTCAACATCTCTGTCTCTATTTAACATTATGATTGTTGTTGCTGGTGTCACAGCTGGTCTGTTTATTGGCGCCATGCCCGGCTTGGGATCGGTGAATGGCGTTGCAATCGTTTTGCCGCTGACCTTTCTGGTGCCACCTGAATCTGCCATCATTTTGCTTGCTGCTATTTATTATGGCGCCATGTATGGCGGGGCGGTGAGTTCTATATTACTTGGCATTCCAGGGGCATCAACCGCCGTTGCAACCACGTTTGATGGGCGGCCAATGGCGCAACAAGGCAAAGCCGGATTGGCCTTGATTACATCAGCCGTTGCGTCTTTTGTCGGCGGCACCGTATCGGTTATTTTGTTCACCGTTTTTGCCGTGCCTTTGGCCGATGTAGCTCTTGCCTTTGGGCCTGCCGAAGAATTTGCGCTTGTGTTACTTGCCTTCACGACCTTTGTTGGTCTGGGCAATGACAATGTTTATAAAACGATGGTCATGATCATGCTTGGTCTGGTGCTATCGACTGTTGGACTTGATCTTATTTCAGGGCAACCACGCCTGATCTTCTTTGATTTACCAGGGTTCTATTCAGGCATAAGTTTTCTTGTATTAGCCATTGGTGTTTATGGTGTTGGAGAAGTTCTCTATACCATCGAAACATCGAATAAAAATACCGAGGTTACCAATGCCCGCATAACCTTTGCCGAATTAGGTGCTGGCCTGCGTGAGCTTGTTAAATTATGGAAGACCATGACGCTGGGTTCTCTGATTGGGTTCTTTGTTGGCATGTTACCCGCTGCGGGGGCGACACCAGCCTCGCTTATGGCCTATGGAATGGCCAAGTCATCATCAAAAAAGCCGGAAAGCTTCGGCAAAGGGAATATTGAAGGTGTCGCCGCACCCGAAACGGCAAATAATGCGGCATCAACAGGATCATTATTGCCTATGCTGACACTTGGTATTCCGGGGTCACCTACAACGGCCCTTTTGCTTGGCGGTATGGTTATTTGGGGACTCGTTCCTGGCCCCATGTTGTTTATCGAGCAACCTGATTTTGTCTGGGGACTAATCAGCTCGCTTTATACGGCTAATTTTGCATCGGTCATTATCAATATTGCTCTGATACCCTTATTCGTATGGGCTTTGAGAATGCCAACAACTGTTTTATGTGCGCTTGTGCTTGTGCTTTGTATTATTGGCGGGTTTGCGCCAAGTCAAAAAATGCATGACGTCTGGCTTATCGTTGCCTTTGGGGGGGCGGGTTATATTCTGCGCAAAGCAGACTATCCTCTCGCGCCTTTGGTTTTGGCAATTGTTTTGGGCCCGCTTATGGAAAAAAGTTTTCGCCAGACTTTGATTGCTGAACAAGGTAACATATTCGCGTTTTTCGAACGTCCATTGTCAGGCACATTTATGTGTTTGGCTTTGTTGTTTTTCCTACTACCACTGATAAAATATGCCCGCCAGTCTCGCTTAAAACACACACCCATAACCAGCTCATAACGGATAGATGTCATGACAACGCTTTCTTCTCTCATCTCGTTGCACCCCAAAGACGCACCAGCTATTGGTGCCCCGGGGCGTCCCTGGCTCAGTTATGGTGGGCTTCATGATTTGGCGCAAAATGTTGCCACTGCGCTTCATAATTGTAACATCGGACGCGGTGACAGGGTCGCCATCGTCATGCCAAATGGGCCGGAAATGGCCACGGCCTTTATCACGGTCATGCAATCGGCTGTAACCGCCCCGCTGAATCCGTCATACCGACAGGATGAATATGAGTTCTATCTTCAGGATTTAGGCGCAAAGGCCATTATCCTGCCACATGATTATACTGGCCCTGCCCTTGAAGCGGCAAAAGCCATAGATCTACGGATTTTACGCGCCCATAGCGCCGCTGATGCCAAGGCAGGACATTTTGACCTCACGCCGGACAGCATCGGCATGACCGCGACTGAAACGGATGATTGGCAAAGCGACAAAAGCCTGACGAATGAAAATGATGTTGGATTAATTCTGCATACGTCAGGCACCACCTCGCGTCCCAAAATCGTTCCGTTGCTTCAGTCAAATCTGGCGGCATCGGCAACTAACATCAAGAACACTTTGGCTTTGACGCCTGAAGACCGCTGTTTGAACATAATGCCATTATTTCATATTCACGGCTTACTGGCAGCCGTATCCGCGTCACTTGTTGCTGGAGCCTCTGTCTGCTGCACAAGTGGCTTTGACGCCTTGCGTTTCTTTTCGGTGATAAAGGATGTTAATCCTAGCTGGTACACAGCCGTTCCGACGATGCATCAGGCAATTTTAAGCCGTGCTAATCGGAACAAGGATATCATTGCGAATTTGAAGCTACGCTTTTTACGCTCGTCATCGGCGTCACTTCCATCACAGGTTATGCATGAACTGGTGGACACCTTTAGCGCGCCTGTTATCGAAAGCTATGGCATGACAGAAGCGGCGCATCAGATGGCATCAAATCCTCTGCCACCAAAACCACAAAAGCCAGGAGCTGTCGGTGTAGAGGCTGGCCCGCTTGTGCGAATTGCCAATGAAACCGAAAATGAATTGATGAACGCGGATGCTATTGGCGAAGTTGTGATCTCAGGTGACAATGTCACCCCGGGCTATGAAAATAATCCAGCCGCAAATGAAGCCAGCTTCTTTATGGCTGACGGATCCCGCTGGTTTCGCACTGGCGATCAAGGAACCTTTGACAGTGATGGATATCTGAGCCTGACCGGACGGTTGAAGGAAATCATCAATCGTGGTGGCGAAAAAGTAAGTCCACTTGAAGTTGATGAAGTTCTGATGGATCATCCTGCCGTTGCGCAGGTTGTCACATTTGCATTGCCGCATGCCAAATTAGGCGAAGAGGTTGCTTGCGCGCTTGTGCTAAAAGCTGAGGCACAGGCCACAGCACAGGATATTCGCACTTTCGCTGCAACACGTATGGCTGATTTCAAAGTGCCACGCAAAGTTGTTATTCTTGACGAAATTCCAAAAGGCGCAACTGGTAAGATGCAACGAATTGGGTTGGCTGAAAAATTAGGCCTTGTCGAATAACAAGATAGAAAAGGAACAAGAATGAAAATTTGTATTTTCGGTGCTGGTGCGATCGGCGGATATCTTGGAGCCAAGCTGGCGGCAAATGGCACTGATGTGAGCCTTGTTGCCCGCGGGCCACATCTGGACGCCATGCGCAATAATGGCCTTCGCCTGATCGAAGAAACTGGCGAAACTAATGTCAGCGTCAACGCAGCAAGCGATCCGGCGGACTTGGGCGAACAAGACTATCTGTTTATCACTTTGAAAGCGCACTCTGTCCCACCTATGGTTGAGAAAATGGCGCCACTTATTGGCAAACACACAACAATCCTAAGCTGTGTCAACGGCGTCCCTTGGTGGTATTTCTACAAACTTGGTGGGCATCTTGATGGCACCCAGTTGGAATCTGTTGATCCCGCAGGCGCACAATGGAACGGTTTTGGTCCTGAAAAAGTCATTGGATGCGTTGTTTATCCTGCTGCAGAAGTCGTTGAACCAGGCGTTATCAAGCATATTGAAGGTAACCGATTTTCGCTAGGCGAACCCGATGGACAAAAATCAGATCGCATCACCACCTTGTCCAAAATATTTACCGAGGCTGGCCTAAAGGCGCCTGTCCGCCCCCGCATAAGAGACGAAATATGGGTTAAATTATGGGGTAATCTTTCTTTTAATCCTATATCGGCACTTACGCATGCAACGCTTGATATTTTATGCACGGATCCAAGCACAAGGATAGTCGCCCGCAATATGATGCTTGAAGCCCAGCAAATCGCTGAGAAACTAGGCGTTAAATTTCCAATAGACGTAGATAGACGCATCGAAGGTGGTGCTGCCGTTGGTGCGCACAGAACGTCTATGTGGCAGGATTTAGATATGGGACGGCCTATGGAAATTGACGCTTTGGTCGGATCTGTAAAAGAGCTTGGTCGCATTACGGATATACCAACACCAACTATAGATGTGGTCTTGGGACTTATTCAAATGCGGGGAAAAATTGCGGGCGTCTATTAAGCAAATTCCACTTTCAGCAACAGAACATCTTCACGACATCAAATCACGCACGCCAAAAAAACAGGCTGGCTTAATCTGCCAACCTGTTCAAAGTCTTGGGAGTTTTGCCAACTATCTATTCGGCAGCTAGTAATTTTGTCTGTTCACCGTGCGTATCGGTATAATAGGTTACAGCAGCGCCAACACCTGAACCGGCATCAAACTTTATGCCAGCGTCACGCATAGCCATTTCGGCACCACCTAGCATCTGTAGAACCATGGTTTCGTTAAGCCAGCCCAGATGCCCAATGCGGAAAACCTTGCCAGCAACCTTGCTAAGGCCACCACCAAGCGAAACGCCATAATTGTTGTAGGCCGCCTTGATCACATCATTCGCGTTACAATCTTCATCAACCAGAATTGCAGTTACCGTATCTGAAAAATTAGCCTTATCTACGGCACAATTACGCAATCCCCATGCTGTTATCGCACGACGAACGCCTTCGGCAAGTCGATGGTGACGCGCAAACACATTATCCAGACCTTCTTCCAACAGCATATCAACTGACGTGCGTAATCCACGCATCAGCGTCATTGCTGGTGTATAGGGAAAATAACCTGTTTGATTGGTTTCAGCCATGTAATGAAAATCAAAATAACCACAGCCCAAATAGGTGTCTGCATCACGCGCTGATACATTTTTAATTTCGTAAAGCACCCGTTCGCTGACCCCGACGATAGCTAGGCCTGTCGGCAACATAAATCCCTTTTGCGATCCAGATACAGCGACATCAACGCCCCATTCATCCATATTGAATTCGATCGAACCTATTGAGCTCACGCCATCGACAAACAGCATGGCAGGGTGATCTAGCTCATCCATAACACGTCTGACAGCGGCAACATCACTGGTCACACCTGTCGCAGTTTCGTTATGGCATACCAGAACAGCTTTAATGTTATGATGTTTATCTGCGGCAAGAGCTTCTCGATAAGCATCAACAGGCGTTGCTTTGCCCCATTCCTGGTCAATACAGGTCACATTCAGATTGAGTTGGCGGCACATCTGCACCCACAGATCAGAGAACTGACCAAATGAAGACGCTAGAACACCATCACCTGCACTCAAGGTATTGCGCAAAGCGGCTTCCCACCCACCGGTACCTGATCCAGGAAAAACAAACACCGTACCCGTCTCGGTACGGAATACTTTTTTCAGATCAGCAAATAGCGGTAAAGTAAATTCGGGAAGATCCGGCGCGCGATGATCCTCTAATGCAATGTCCATAGCCTGACGAACGCGGAAAGGCATGTTTGTTGGTCCGGGAACTGCAAGTGTTCTATATCCAATCATTATCAATCTCCATTAGGTTATCTCCAAGATTGACCCTTACCCAAAAAAACAGCCCATGCACGCATTTTGGTGTGAATGTGTATAAGGTGTATATAACTTGTGCAAAATATGTTAATTTGTAAATATTTGGTTGGATCAAGAGGACATCATGCGCAAAACATTTATTGGCCCCCGGCTTCGCCAACTTCGCCGTGACAGCGGACAAACACAGGCCCAGATGGCTGAAAAGCTTGGCATCAGCCCTGCCTATGTCAATTTATTGGAAAAAAACCAGCGTAGCTTGTCAGTGCAGGTTTTGATGGCTTTATCTGATGAATATAACGTTGATTGGCGTGATGTGGTTCTGGAAAAGAATACGACGGTTCTATCTGACCTGCGCAATATGTTGCAAGACCCTCTTTTTTCAGGCAATCCGCCTGATCTTGACGAATTACGCGCTGCCATCGATCACGCCCCACGCTTGATTGACAACTTCATAAAGCTTTATCAAAGTCACCGCACATCAATGGAAAAAATCATGCAGCTTGGCAGTGAGCGCATGCCAAAAGAAATACTCGACACATCTCCAGAAACCATGATCCACGATTTCTTTCGGGATAATCTAAACCATTTTGATGTATTGGAACGCGCTGCCGAAACCTTGGCAACCGAAGAAAACTATGACGCGGATGACGCCTATGCAATGCTCAAAGATCGTCTGAAAAATCGACATAGCATAACCATTCGTATCATTCCGGTTGAGTCAATGGATGGCGCATTACGGGTTTTTGACGCCGAAACTGGGGATATTCAACTTTCCGAAGCTCTTGACCATAAAAACCGCACTTTCCAGCTGGCACATATCCTATGTTTTGTAGAATTTGGTTACATATTGGATAGCATAACTGACAACAGCCGCTTCGGAACACAGACGAACATAGCGCGGTGCCAAATAGAATTAGCAAACTATTTTGCCGCCGCTTTTCTCATGCCTTATGAAAAGTTCATCACGCTGGCAGAGAAAAGCCGCTATGACATTGACCGTCTTGCCTCGGGATTTTTGGTATCTTTCGAACAGGTCTGTCATCGCCTGACCACCTTGCAACGACATGGGCGTCGCGGCGTACCTTTCTTCTTTTTGCGGGTTGATAAGGCTGGCAATGTCACCAAACGATTTAACGCAACGACCTTTAACATCGCCGAACATGGCGGATCGTGCCCCGTATGGAACATTCATACTGCCTTTCGCATGCCGGGTGTGATTCTGCCGCAATTTGTCGAACTTCCCGATGGGGAACAATTCTTTACACTTAGCTGTACAACTGAACGACCTGTTTACAGCCATGATACCCAAGACCGACGCCTTTCGATTTCGCTTGGATGTGAAATTAAACATGCTGATAAATTGATTTATACCTCTGGCCTTGCCAATTCGGCCGAGCGGTCATTTAGCCAGATTGGTATCAATTGCCATCTGTGCCTGCGCAAGGCCTGCTCACAACGTGCGCACGCGCCCCTATTTACTGAATTGACAACGGATACAAGCCGGCGTGGCGAAACGCGATATGAAAGCTAGCCAGCGCACAGACAACGTCACGCATTTTACAACGGCTGGCGGAGAGACGGGATTCCAAACCCTTTTGTAAGCCGCTGATCTGAATCATGTATTCTGACTGTAACAATCTAGACCCCACATCAGACCCCATATTCGTTCAAGGTTGCTGATCCCGTTTCCTATTTCAGAATGATTTAATTCAATGACGCGTGAACTTATACATTGAATTCTTTGTGATCGGATCGAGGGTTAAATCATCAAGGGTCAAAATTTATGTAAAGATTTTCTTATGCCTTTGATATGTGTTAAATCAAAAGATGCGTTGATGTTCTAATCATAGAGGCTTTAGATATTTTGTTAAACAGTTGGAAAATTGCAGTCATCCCTGGCGATGGAATTGGAAAAGAAACTGTTCCCGAGGGGCTAAGAGTATTAGAAGCCACTCAGGAGAAGTATAAGTTTGATCTGAATTTTATTGAATATGATTTTGCCTCTGCAGATTACTTCGTAAAACATGGTCAGATGTTACCAGATGATTGGAAGGAACAATTGAGCCAAAGTGATGCGCTTTTCTTTGGCGCGGTAGGTTGGCCTGATATTGTCCCCGATCATGTGTCACTGTGGGGTTCACTCATTCAGTTCAGAAGAGAATTTGACCAATATGTCAGTTTGCGTCCAGCCCGCGCCATGGCTGGTGTTCCACTTCCATTGGCTAATCGCAAACCAGGCGACATTGATATGATGATTGTTCGCGAAAATACTGAAGGTGAATA
>JABJBD010000167.1 GCA_018668795.1 Candidatus Puniceispirillum sp.
TCCGGCGATTGGCGACCGTTCAAGTCCCAAAGAATGGGAAGAACTTGGCAAGCCAAATCTTGTCGAGGTGGCACAAAAGCGGAAAGACGAAATACTTGCCAGCTTTAATCCTACGCATATTCCAGAAGAGCTTGATAAGAAAATACGCAGCAATTTCAATGTTCTGCTTTAGTTTTAGCACGTGACATTGAGCCACGCTTTGCGGCGTTGCAAAGGGTGAAAGGTGCGATTATCATCACCTGATTATAAAATGGTTTACAAGTAAGCGCCCTGCCAAGCCTGATGTTTTGTGAGTGACATATGTATAAAGCCCCCATCGATGATATGAAATTTGCCCTTGCGCATTTGGTTGGTATCGACAATATCGCCGCTCTTCCTGATATGGATATGGTTTCAGATGATTTGGTTGATGCTGTGCTCGAAGAAGCTGGCAAAGTTGCCAGCGATATTATCGCGCCGCTAAATCATGATGGTGATGTTTTGGGGGCCACGCGCAATGACGATGGTTCGGTGTCATTGCCAGATGGATTTGATACGGCATGGCAAGCCTTAGCGACAGGTGGCTGGATCGGGTTTGAAGCACATCCCGATCACGGGGGACAAGGTTTGCCGCTATGCCTAGGGTCAGTGGTCAGTGAAATGTGGAATAGCGCCAATATGAGTTTGGCGCTTTGTCATTTGCTCACACAAGGGGCAATTGATGCATTGGAACAGGTTGGTAGCCCAGAACAAAAGGCTATGTTTCTGCCACAACTGACTAGTGGTGAATGGTCAGGTACGATGAATTTGACCGAACCGCAAGCGGGGACCGATCTTGGTGCTTTGCGTACAATGGCGACGCCTAATGGTGACCATTATCTGATCAAAGGTCAGAAGATATATATTACCTATGGCCAGCATGATATGAGCAAGAATATCATCCATCTTGTTCTTGCGCGCACGCCTGATGCCCCAAATGGCGTCAAAGGCATATCGCTATTTGCTGTACCCAAAATTATGATCAATGATGATGGCTCGCTAGGCGCGGCAAATGATGTTTTCTGCGTTTCGATCGAAAAAAAGCTAGGGATTAAGGCGTCACCGACGGCGGTTTTGCAATATGGTGATAATGGTGGTGCGGCCGGATATCTGATTGGCGAGGAAAACAAGGGACTCGAATATATGTTCCTGATGATGAATAATGCCCGCTTTGCTGTTGGTATGCAGGGGCTTGCCATTTCCGAACGTGCCTATCAGCAAGCTGTGCATTATGCGCATGATAGGGTGCAGGGGACACCGATTGCTGGCAATAAAGGTGACAGCATCATTCATCATCCTGATGTTCTGCGTATCCTGACCATTATGAAAGCCGAGATCGAAGCCATGCGTGCCTTGATGGTGGTTGGTGGTGCCTGTCTGGATAAATCACATGGCAAAGATGATGCTAGCTTCTGGCATGAGCGGGCAAGTCTTCTGATTCCGGTGATCAAGGGATGGATGACCGAACGGTCTTTGGCGCTCACATCAGATGCTGTTCAAATTCATGGTGGTATGGGATTCATCGAGGAAACAGGCGTTGCCCAGCATTATCGTGATGCACGTATTTTGCCAATTTATGAAGGTACTACGGCGATTCAAGCTAATGACCTTGTGTTTCGTAAAACCCTGCGCGATGGCGGAACAGCCGTAAAAAAACTGTTTATTGACATTGATGCTGATATGGACGCGATTGCCGCGACCCACAATGATAGTACCAAACCTTTAGCCAAACAGGTCAAACAGGCTGTTGATACAGGGCGGGATGCGTTGGAATCATTGCTGGCACGCGCAAATAATCCGCGTGATGCGGCGGCGGCAGGTGTCGATTTTGTTATGCTTCTTGGTTACTTGACAGGGGGATGGCAAATGGCGCGTGCGGCTGCGGCGGCATCAAAAGCCGAAACTGATCAAGTTGGCAATCCAGACTTTATGAAAGCAAAGCAAGCAAGTGCTGGTGCCTATATGGCCTATAGCTTGCCCGAAGTTGGAAAGCTGGCCAGTAAAATGATGGCTGGTCCTGATGCGCTTGCCAAAATGAATGTGGACTGGCTCTAGTTTCTGACAGGCGCGCCATGATCTAGCATTGATGTGATGCGCATATAGGTCTCTTTCGTTTTGGCTAGAGAAATGAAGGCTTCACGCTCACGTTCATAAAGCCCATTTTCATCAATCTCACCACCATCGCCCGCGCGTTGCAACATGACGCTGGCAATCGCCATGGCCACTGTCTTGTCATGTGGCATGAAATCACCACGATCAACACCGTCCTGCATAAAGCTGGCCATTTTGTCAGCCAGATTGGCATCAGCTAGTTTTGTGATAGGCTTTTCAGGTACACAGTATTTATCCTGCATTTTACCGATCATACTTATGGCTTTTGTAAGAAGACGATCACGATTCATAACTGTTTCATCATGGGTTTCACGGAAATATTGCATTTTAGCTGAGAGGTTAGGCGACGAACCCGTCGCGCCATAGCCGATATTCATCCATGTTTTCCAGGCAGCATCATCAACATTTTTGCCAGCTGATTGCCAGCGTAAAAAGGTTTCTTTAATACCGCCACCGCCAGGTACAACGCCAACACCAGCTTCAACAAGACCAAGCACTGAATTCGTGTGAACTGCCAGCCTGTCACAATGTGCTAATACCTCAAAACCACCACCTACGGCCAATCCAGATGGCGCGCCAATAACAGGTACAGGTGTATATTTCAGGGCGCAAACGGCATTTTGGAACCGTGTCAGGAATTGATCTATACCGTCCCAGTCTTCAGCTTCGATAAAAGCACGAAAGGCATTCAGATCAACGCCTGCCGAAAAATGCTGGGCGTCATTATGTACGATTATCCCACTGCCATGATCTTCGGCGGCGGCGGCTACGATTTCCATAGATGCATCGTTAAGGGCATTTGCTTTTGAATGAAATTCGATAAGCCTTAAATCGTTTACACTTTGCGCAAAGCCATCAAGAACAAAAAGGCTGGCCGCGTCGTTTGTCAAAATCGGTGTCATTGACCTGCGTGTCATATGAAAACGAATAACACCTGTCGGCAACATAATCGGATTATAGGTTTTGTTAGCGTCGCGAACCATCAGGCTACTACCTTGCAACTGGTAGAACGGGCTTTCAGTTTTCAAAGCCTCAGGCACCGCAACACCAGCTTCAGACATTAATGATTGCATACGCTCATATCCAATAGCGTCGATCAATTCAAATGGCCCGCGGGTCCAATTAAAGCCCAGCTTCATAGCGTCATCAATATCTTGCGGGTTGTTTGTAACATCGGGGATAAGGCTGGCTGCATAGGCAAGTACCCGCCCCAGAACACGGCGGCAGAAACGTGCACAGGCGTCATCACCTTGCAGAATCATGTCCAACGGTTCACCGCGCTTTGCTGTTGCTTCGGCAGCTTTGATTGCTGAATCTGGCAAAGTTGTTTTTGCTGGCCTTAGCGGTGCCAGTTCTGCCCCCCCTAGAGGCCGGACAAATAATTTGTCATCATCGTCAGTGACGTAAAAACCCCCTTTGCCTTTGTCGCCGGTATAGCCCTCGGCAATCATCGCATCAATCATGGGATTCTTGCCCCCAACCGCGTGAAAGGCGTCATTTTCTGGCAGAATACTGGCAAGCGATGCAACAACATCAACCATCAAATCAATGCCGATAAGATCATAAAGACCAAATATGCCCGTTTTTGGAATGCCCATCGGGCGTCCCATCAGCGCATCAGCATCTTCGACGGTCAGGCCACATTTGAAAGCTTCGTCAATGCCGACTTGCAGCGCAAATACACCTACGCGGTTGCCCAGAAAGCCAGGTGTGTCAGCACAGCGGACAACACCTTTCCCCAGAACGCGGTCATTAAAATCTGCCAGTTTTTCGATAACGTGGGATTCGGTATCACTGCCACGCACCAGCTCTAGCAAGCGCATATATCGTACTGGATTGAAATAATGTGTGATTGCAAAGCGTCTTTTAAAGGCAGTTGGCATATCTTCAACAAGAAGCCGGATTGGAATGGTCGAGGTGTTTGAACTGATAATGCAATGTACCGGAACAATGTCATCAAGGCGCTTGTACAAGGCTTTCTTTATCTCAAGCCGTTCAACAACAGCCTCAATCACCCAGTCATAATCAGCCAGCTTTTCAAGATCGGCATCAATCGTACCGGTGCTGATGCGGTTGGAGAATTTTTTATCCATCAGTTGTGGCGGGTCCGATGCCAGCAAGCGGTCAATGGCTATTTCCGCAGGGGTTTTGTCGTCCCCGGAGCGCGCATCAAGATCGAGCAACAAAACATCATGTCCGGCATTCGCGATCTGCGCAGCAATACCGCTGCCCATTGTACCAGCACCAATAACGGCAATCTTTGAAAAATCGGACTGTGTCATTACGTAAACCTTTATCTTAGTAGCGGCAGTTTCTGCATAATCTGTTAGCGGTTTCCAAGGAAGGTGCGCATTGCGGCATTTACCTCAAGAGGGCGTTCAACAGGTAGCATATGGCCTGCATTTTTTATGATCTCAAGCGTACAATCATTAATAGCTTCGGCCATCATTTTGCCAAACTTTAACGGTGTGTTGCGGTCTTTATGCGCCAGAATGCACAAGGTGGGCTGGCTTATCGATGCGGCGGCGGCACGGCCATTGCTATAGTTGTTACAAGCTGTGAAATCTGCTTTTAACGCATTGCGGTTATTAACTGCCATCAGCCGTTCACCAAAGCCGATGAAAGAATGGCCAGGCAGTGAGTGATCATATTTATGTGCTTCGGGACCGTGTCCAAAGCTTGTCAGCATGGCAATGGCTTTTTCTAGGGCTTGTTCGGACATATCCAGCAAAACCTCATTAACTGGAATTGCCATTGCGCCTGCGATCAGCACCAAATGCGTGATTCGATCAGGATAACGTGTAGCCAGTTCTATTGACACAAGGCATCCTTGCGAATGTCCGACAATACAGGCAGTTTTCACACTAAGACTATCAAGCAGATCGATAATCCACGCCGCCATATCTTCAATCGTTTCCAGCGGCGTGCCCTCAGACAGGCCATGTCCTGGGAAATCAGGCACCAACACGCTATGACCTTGATGGGCAAAATGACGGCTTTGTAAAATCCAGCTTAAATGGTTCTGTCCGCTGCCGTGTAGCATGACCAGAACGTCACCTGCCGGATCAAAATCACGTCCACCTGTTGCAAGATGGATTTTTGTACCATGCAGAACATGCTTCATCTTAATCTCCGCTATGCTGGTGACTCAGGCTTTGGTTGCGCGGCTAGCTGCTTTTAGCCCTTGTTTGAAATCGGCAATAATATCATCAATATCTTCCAGCCCTACCGACAGGCGGATCATATCATCTGACAGGCCACCCTCGATCATGGCTTCGGCTGAAATATGTGAATGCGTCGTACTGGCTGGATGGATAACCAATGTTTTGGCATCTCCAACATTTGCCAGATGCGATGCTAGATCAACTGACTCGATAAAGGCACGTCCAGCGTCACGTCCGCCTTTTAATCCGAAAACAATGATTGAACCAGCCCCACGTGGTAGCATTTTCTTGGCAAGTTCATGACCAGGGTGATCTGGTAAATTTGGATGACGCACCCACGCAACGCCTTCATGATTGCCAAGGAATTCCAGCATTTTTGCCGTGTTCTCCATATGCCGTTGCATACGAAGTGGCAAGGTTTCCAGACCTTGTAGGATGTGAAAGGCATTGGTTGGTGACAGGCTTGGTCCCAGATTATACATACCCTCGGCACGGAAACGTGCGGTAAAGGCAGCAGGCCCAAATTCTTCATAGAAATTAATACCGTTCATTGAGTAATGCGGGCCAGCAATCGTTGGAAATTTGTCGTTACGACCCCAGTCAAAATTACCGGCATCAACCGCAATACCGCCAATGGCAATACCGTGTCCGCCCATCCATTTGGTCAGCGAATGAATAATGATATTGGCACCAAGATCGATTGGTTTTAACAGCCATGGCGTATTGAAAGTACAATCAAGGATCAATGGAATGCCAGCTTCATCGGCAATCTTGGCGACCTTTTCGACATCCATTATATCAAGGCCCGGATTGCCAATGACTTCACCAAAAATCAGCTTGGTATTGTCCTGAATGGCGGCTTTTATGGCGTCGGGGTCGCAAGGGTCAACAAAGCTGGTAGTGATGCCAAAACGCGGCAGGGTATTTTCCATCAGATTGATGTTTG
Organism: Candidatus Puniceispirillum sp.; assembly: GCA_018668795.1. Lineage (GTDB taxonomy): Bacteria > Pseudomonadota > Alphaproteobacteria > Puniceispirillales > Puniceispirillaceae > Puniceispirillum. Next base: position 6,241 of record JABJBD010000167.1, read on the forward strand.
CCCCGTACATGCGCGATGACGAAACGATATGGTCTCCCTGAGAACAAATTGTCAGCAAGGTTGTGGAAAGCGCCGCCATACCTGAGGCCGTGGCCGTAGCGGCAACAGCCCCATCAAGGGCAGCAACACGTTGTTCAAGAACCGCAACAGTCGGGTTTGAAATGCGGCTATAAAGATGCCCGCCAATTTCCATATTATAAAGGGCGGCAGCATGGTCGCTATCCTTGAAAACATAGGATGTGGTCTGATGAATAGGAACTGCGCGTGATCCGTGTGTTTCATCGGGTACATGTCCAGCATGCAGGCTTAACGTGTCAAATTTATAGTCGCCGCTCATAGGGTCACCTTTGGGTAAAGCACAGACTTCTTTTTGCCCTGTTCGATAGACCAAGTCAACAAACCGAACAGCCAGCTCAAACCAGCAAATCCCTAACCAGCAAATCCCTGACCAGTAAATCTAAGCAAGGCCAAAATAGCCGATATTGTCATTACCAAGCGCATAATCCATTTTACCACCATGGAACAGATGGTTGAGATGCGCGCGCGCCTCACAACTGGCGAAAAACACTTCATGGTCAGTCAATTCAAACGGAAACAGATGGTCACTAGCCATTTTGGTTGATAGTGGCGAGGGTTTGGCGGCATCCATTAATTGCGTCAAGCGTTGCTGATGATGTGCAATCAAGGCCGCCGCACGAATGCCACCACCATAATAAGGCCAGTCATGCCCTGAAATAACCAGCCAGTCATTGTCTAGCGACCGCATATCATTCAGATAGGTGAAATAGTTTGCCAGAACATCTGCATTTATATTGCGCAGTGGCGCCGACACATTTGGCGAAATGCGTGGTAGCAGAAAATCTATGCCAAGATATAATTTACGTGCAGGGTCACTAAGGCTCATATGGCCAGGTGAATGGCCGCCGTCAAAGCGTATTTGCCACGTGCCAGAAACTGTCTTTATTTTGTGACCAGCCTCAAGAATGGTAACATCTGGAAGTTCACCAACAAGCGAGCGATAGAAATTGCCAGATTTTTTGGTGCGGTCAATGACATCTTCAGGCAAACCAAATTCAGAATAAATATCGACAGCTAGTTTTTCATAATCTGTATTTGTCATATCCAATGCCCAGCGCATCATCTCATACTCGATAGCACCAGTCATGATAGGCGCACCTGTCAGGCTGGATAACTGTCCAGCATAACCAACATGATCGGCATGGTGATGCGTGATCAGAATGCCGGCAATTGGCTTGCCTGCAAGCGGCCCTTCAAGCATGGGTGGCCATTGCACCGCATTACTATCAGCCTTTATACCACAATCGATCAATAGCCAGCCATCGGCGGTATCAAGCGCATAGAGGTTTATATGATTAAGGCGAAATGGCAGACTGAAACGAAACCAGTATAGATCGTCAGCAAGCGCGACCATATGGCCGGGCTGAGGCACATCGATATCCAGCCGTTGCATGGTTGCATCTTGTTTTGTCATTATATTCCTTATGCCTCAGGGGACTGAAAGTCGTTTTGTCGCCATGCTTCATACATGGTGATCGATACGGCATTACTTAGATTAAGGCTACGGTTGCCTGGCAACATCGGCAAAGACAATGTCTGCTTTTCTCCCATAGCTGCATGGATGCTATCGGGCAATCCGGTTGTCTCGGCACCAAACAGGAAAATATCCCCTATAGCAAAAGTGGCGTCATGCACAATCCGTGTGCCAAATTTGGTGATCGCAAACAGGCGAGACGAGTCTATCGAAATGCCTAGGGCATCAAGGCATGATGCCAGATTGTCATATTGCTGAACCAGTGCCATTTCATGATAATCAAGCCCAGCACGGCGGCATGACTTTTCATCAAGTGAAAAACCAAGCGGCTTTATCAGATGCAGCCGTGCGCCCGTATTCGCACATAGCCGGATGATATTGCCCGTATTTGGCGGTATCTGGGGCGTGAACAGGATGATATCAAACATGAAGGATTATAATCCGTTGCACCAGATGCTAGTTATCAATGGATGCACGCGCTGTGCGGACAGCATCGCGGATTATGTCCGCATCGCCAATATGGTTCATCATCACCAGAATAAGCGCGGCATTTAGTTGGGTGCTTTTCTCTGCAGACAAACCCACATGGGCATCAAGCAATTCATTATAAAGGGCATCGCTATCGGTGCCTAGATTGAAGTCTGTATTCACGGTCATATGTTTCCCCTATATAGCTGATTGTGCACAAGCGCGCGCCAATGCGGCGGAAATATCTACGCTTGTAACCTTGTCAGATAACCAGCGTGCGGCAACATGCTGATCAGGCCGGATCAGATATATGCCAGTGCCATATCGTTTGTTAACAAGCCCTTCAACATCATTGAAATCAGCATCCGCGGCGATGTGGATACAGTGAATATCGTCGGGCGCTTTGCATAAAGGCGTTCCAATAACTAAAAGCGTAAATCTGTTTCCAAGCTGGTTCATCAGCCAAGCATGATCACCATTCTTCGTCACAAGCGGAGCATCGAGGCAAGGGGCACCAACAGTCATTTGGACATCAAAGTCGTCTGTATCATTTTTGGTCAGGCTGCTATGTCCAAGCTGGCACGGCAATGACAGCCGCCCCGCATTCACAAGCCGACGGGCAAATGGTGCATTTACACTTAATCCCAGAACAGCATTACGAAAGGCCATTTCCACATCGCTATCAGGTGACATGAATCTGGATGTCCAACTGGAATTACGGATGTTCTCATCTGCTCCAAACACACGCTCTTCATTATAGCTTTCAAGCAGGTCTTGGTTTGCCTGTCTGGAAATAACAGCGGCTAGTTTCCAGCCTAGATTATCAATGTCATGGATACCACCATTGCCACCGCGTGCGCCAAAAGGTGACACGACATGCGCCGAGTCACCTACAAAAATGATGCGCTTATGAAGAAAGCGATCAATCCGTCGGCAGTTGAAATCATAGATGCTGACCCATTCAAGTTTGAAAGGACGGCCGCCAACAATCTTCTCAATACGCGGAATTACATTTTCAGGTTTCTTTTCTTCATCTGGGTCGGCATCAGGGCCAAGCTGTAAATCAATCCGGTAGATATTATCTGGCTGTTTGTGAAGCAGGGCTGATTGGCCTTTATGAAAAGTAGGGGTAAACCAGAACCAGCGTTCAGATGGGAAATCAGCTTCCATTTCAACATCAGCAATCAAAAACCGCTCGTCAAAATGCCGACCATCGAAATCAAGATTAAATTGTTTGCGCAAAGGGCTTTTCGCCCCGTCACAGGCCAGCAGGTAAGCCCCACGAATATCATAGATGCCATCAGGTGTTTGAATCGATGCGGTAACACTGTCTTCATCTTGGGTTACCGACATGACCTTATTTTTGAAACGTAAATCGATCAGTTCGGCAAAATCCGCACAACGTTCCACCAGAAACTGTTCTACATAATATTGTTGCAGATTGATAAAAGCTGGAAATTTGTGGCCATCTTCGGGCAATAGATCAAAGGTATAAA
>JABJBD010000183.1 GCA_018668795.1 Candidatus Puniceispirillum sp.
CAATTTCTATGTGGTTCGGCATCAGCCAGCATAACGGGTACATCGCTGATAATGGATGGTGGCTGGACAGCACAATAGACAGCTCTTGATACAGGCTTTAGCTGTCTGTTTTGGCAAGCGCAGGCAAAGGTAGCATCCAGTCAGGCAATGCTAGCTGTGCAGCGTGGCCATCAATGGTAAGTGAGAGATTATTAACAGATTTGTGAATGGCATGAAGATCACTTAGTTTCACAAGTGCTAGGGCTATGGCGCCATCTCCCGAAGTTGGCGCAACGGATTTGCAGGTGCCAATAAGTGATTCATCAAGCACAATATCTGCTGACGGCTGAGGTATAGCGTCAATCACAAAAGGCGCAAGCCGCCGTTTGACTAAACCGCGATAATGCGTTCTTGCTGTTACCTCCTGGCCGATATAACAGCCTTTTTCAAAATCAACCGCGTTAAGATGATCTAGCCCAGCCTCAAGCATTAATGCACGCTCTGGGGTAAGATCAAGCGCACCTTGTGGTATGGCTTTGGCAATACGAATTGCATGCCAGTCATCAATATTACCAGGTTTTGCGCCATGTGTGCCTAATAATGTATTGGCATCAGCGCCCAGATAGCGATAACCAAGCGCGCTGTCGCGTGGATCGGCAAACAGGTTCGGCATGGATGCAGGAACCATGTCCAGATGCCACCAGATATGGCAAACAAGATCATTTCGCTTTTCAATTGTAACAGGCCGCCGCAGACGGTATCGACGCAAGCGTGTATAGAGATCATCGGAGCGATCTGCTTCGCATTGAAGAATAAATTCATTTGCTGCAATCCGATAGATCATAAAATCGGTCAATATACGCCCTTGTGGGGTTAAAAGTGCGCCCTGACGCATCGCCCCATCAGCCAGCGTTTCAACATTGGCAGTGATGATCGATTGCAGAAAGTCAATTGCCTCGCTTCCGCCAATGGCAATGAAGCCAAAGTCGGGCATATGTGCAAAAACGCTGTTTATTTCTGAGTTGTTCATAATCATGTCCGCAATCGTGCTAGCACGTTTATTGATCAATAAATTCAACGTTGCCAGCGTAAGGTGCAATATAAAAGTGTCGCTTGCCAGCCCAGAAGCAACGATCTTCATCAGGCCATATTTCACGATAGTCAGTTGTATCATTGAAATGGAAAAGCTGTTTGCAGCCTAAAAACCGGACAGTAAAGTTGGTTGTGCCCATATCAAGTTTGCCACGATCTTGAGAGGTTATGGCAATCGCCGCGCGATCACGTCGGAAACATTGCCCAACTTTTTCACCTCTACATGCGGTTTCATCAGATTCGGTGATACGAACATAATTTAACCTGCCATCGGTGAAGGTGAAGCCTTCATCGTCAAACATCAAACATCCATCATCAGGTGCGCGCTGACGCTGGGCAAATTCACAAGAAAACCAGACCCCTTGCCATTTGTCCATCTGATCAGATGCGCTGACGGAATGCATGGCACCTATGGTTAGCGTGAACATCACCACGCTTGCCAAAAGAATTCTGTCCCATGTCAGCATGCCTGCGGCATGTATTTTATATACAAGCATTACAAATCCTGTTTGTTGCGACTGTCTGATTAATTTCACATTTATCAGCCCTTACGAAAATGTCCAAGAACGATCATTGATGAAGCCTGTGCAAAAATGGCAATCATCGCGCAAGATCCCAGTATCAGTGCCAACCCGCCGCCAAGGTCAATCATCAGCCCCAATATCATTGGTGACAGTGCCGAACCAAAAACGCTGATAGGTAAAAAAATCGCCTTAATTTCACCAAGGTATCGGGTGCCATAGGCTTCGGCGATGATCGCTGTGGTCGCGGCATTTGGGGTGCCACCTGCAAGGCCGAATAGCATGAAAAATAATGAAATGCCCATGACACTGTCAGCAAAATATAAGCAAATACAGGCAAGTGTTGTTGGGAGCATCGTATAGGGAGCTACGCGCCGTGCGGTAAAGCGGTCAACAAGCTGGCCAGCGGCAAGTGAACCAATCACGGCAAACACTGCATAAAGTACATAATTGGCTGTCCAACTGGCTAGTGATACATTTTTCAGATCAGCCAGATAAATTTGATGAAACATTACGCCTGTCAAAACATAAGAAGGCACGGCGGTTAGCCACATTAACCCGAACCAGAATGTTCGGTCGCGAATGACATCGTGGCGACGCCAATGCTGACCATCAAAGCCAGCATCATTGCCAAAAACATGATTATCATGCGCATGATTTTCATTGTTGGTGTTGGCGGTATCTGCATTTTGGGTGTTTAGGCCCTCTAGACCACCGCCATCCTGCAAGCGTGTGCGTTGGGTCAGATAGCGTAAAAACGGTGCCAGCAGAAACAGCGCACCAAAAGGTAAAATCATCCAAATTGTACGCCAGTCGATAATTAGCATCATCGTTACAACGCTGACTGGGGCGATGGATTCGCCAAGCGTGTGACCAAGCTGTGCAATTGACAATGCCCGGCCTCTTGCGCTGATGTAACGTCGTGCAATCGCTGTGGCATAGGTGTGCGTCGTCATGCCCTGACCAAACAGGCGAAGCATGAACAACCCGATCACCAACATAGTGACTGATTGTATCTGGCTAAAGAATAACGCCGCGCC
>JABJBD010000179.1 GCA_018668795.1 Candidatus Puniceispirillum sp.
AAAGAAGGTGCTTTTGTTGATCCTGCGGTTCGCCGTGCGATTTCTACAGCCATTGATCGTCGTTTCATGATTGATACAATCTTCTTTGGTTACGGAAAGCCAGCAACAAGTGCGCTGAGCAGTAACTTCAAGGCAACTAATTTGCATGCCGAAATGCCTAACTATCCTGAAAGAGGCGATGTCGCAGCGGCTAACGCTATTCTTGACAAAGCTGGTTTCAAGAAAGATGGCGATGGCGTGCGTATGACAGCTGTTCTTGATCTTATTCCTTATGGTGAAGACTGGAGACGTGCTGGTGAATATATGAAGCAAGTCATGGGTGACATCGGTATCAAGCTGGAACTTCGTTACGAAGACGTACCAACATGGTTGAAGCGTATTTATCATCGTTATGACTTTGCAATGAACATCAACTATTTCTATCAGTTGCCTGATCCGGTTCTTGGTGTTCATCGTCACTATGGTACTAACCAGATCCGTAAGGGTACACATTTTGTGAACTCTTCACGCTACAGCAACCCAACGCTTGACGCATTGCTTGACTCAGGTTCAAAAGAGCCAGATGCCGCCAAGCGTACAGCTACATATAAGGAAATCCAGACAATTCTGGCTAACGACATGCCTGTCGTAAACCTATTCGAGTTGCAGTTCCTTACTGTGTACAACACAAAGCTGAAAGGTGCTTACGGCTCGGCAATGGGTGCGTATGGCTCATTCAGAGAAGCGTATTTGGACGAGTAGAAGAGACTGATAGTCGGGCCAGAAATTGTTCTGGCCCGATTTTTATTTAATTCATAATTCAATGTATTTATCGCTTTTGAGTATTTATGTGAAATGACAAGATCATCCAAAATTTTTAAATATGTAGGGAAACGGTTGCTTCAAGGCATACCTATTATCCTTGCCATTGTTGTAATTAATTTTTTCCTTTTGAATCTTGCCGAAGGCGATGCCGTTGACGTGCTGGCAGGTGAGGCGGGCTCGGCGACGCCAGAATATATGGCACAGCTTCGCGCCAAGTTTGGTCTTGATCAACCGCTTCCTGTTCAGCTTATGGTCTATCTTAAAAATGTTGCCACGTTGGATTTAGGCTATTCGTTCCGCCATGATATGCCTGTCAGTGACCTGATTTTTGATCGGTTTGCCGCTACAGGCTTGCTGATGACAAGTACAATCATTCTGGCGGTTGGTTTTGGTGTCCTGCTTGGTTTGCTTGCCGCCATGCGCCTGAACACATGGAAAGATACGGTGATCACCGTTTTTGCGCTTATCACCTATGCCACACCTTTGTTCTGGGTTGGTTTGATGATGATTGTTGTGTTTTCCTTGAAACTGGGCTGGTTTCCAACAAGCGGTATGGAAAATGTTGCTGCCTTTTACGAAGGCTGGGACAGGGTGAAAGATATTGCGGTGCATTTGGTTTTGCCAACGATCACCTTATCTCTTTTCTATCTGGCACTTTATACACGTATGATGCGCGCTTCGATGCTGGAACAATATGGTCAGGACTATGTTATTACCGCCCGCGCCAAAGGGCTGACCGAACGCCGGATTACCTTTGTTCATGTTCTGCGGAATGCTTTGCTTCCTGTTGTGACGATGGCGGGGGTGCAAGTTGGCGCGCTTATCGGTGGATCGGTAATTGTTGAATCGGTTTTCGCTTGGCCAGGTCTTGGTATGTTGGCTTTTGAGTCACTATTTGCACGTGACCTTAACTTGTTGCTTGGCATCTTTATGCTGTCATCAATTTTGGTGATTGCTGTCAATTTGGTCGTCGATATCATTTATTGTTTCTTAGATCCTAGAATTGAGGTTTCTTAATATGCAGGAATTCTGGGGTAGATATAAGCGCAACAGATCTGCTGTTTTCGGATTGGTTGTAATCATCTTGGTCGTTTTGATGGCGGGTTTTGCCGACTTGCTCTATGCGTTTGATCCGTTCCGTCTAGCGGGCAAACCATTGTCCAGCCCGGGCACAAACGGGTTTCTTTTAGGCAGTGACTCGCTAGGTCGCGATGTGGCGGCAGGTATTGTGCATGGTGCCAAAACATCTTTGCTGATTGGTTTGGTAGCTACGATGGTGGCGGTGTTTATCGGTGTGCTATTTGGTGCATTTTCTGGATATTATGGTGGTCGTCTTGATGACTTGCTGATGCGTGTCACAGAGATTTTCCAGACCATTCCATCATTTATCTTTGCCATTCTTCTTGTCGCAATCATGAAACCGTCGATTGCCAGTATTGTGATTGCAATTGCCGTGGTGTCTTGGCCAAGTGTTGCAAGACTTGTCAGGGGCGAATTTCTGGCGTTGAAAAATCGAGAATTTGTGCAAGCGTGCCATACGCTAGGTATGAATGATCTAAGGATCATGATGCGCGAAATTCTGCCAAATTGTCTAAGTCCTATTATTGTGGTGGGTTCATTGATGGTGGCAACAGCCATTCTGATTGAAAGTGGTCTTGCCTTTCTGGGACTTGGTGATCCAAACATCATGAGTTGGGGGTTCCAGATTGGAGCTGGGCGCACAATGCTGAGATCGGCATGGTGGGTCTGCACATTCCCAGGTATTGCTATTCTTATAACAGTTCTGGCGATTAATCTCGTTGGTGAGGGCCTGAACGATGCGTTAAACCCGCGGTTGAGAGAAAGAAATTGAAAACTAAA
>JABJBD010000068.1 GCA_018668795.1 Candidatus Puniceispirillum sp.
AATCCAGCAATTCGTCTCCTGCCTTTGTTAGAAGTGACCGGTCTTGGAAAGCACATGCGCTCAAAAATGTTAAGATTACTAGTGTTGGAACAGCTATTAACCGCATTGTTTTAACCTGCTGTGGTTAAGTGAAAATTATAAATGCTAACACTAATGAATAAATTACTACTAATATTAGGTGGATTGCGGGTATGAAATGACTGACAGATAGCGTGCTGGCAAAACATTCAGGATTTCGGGGCCGTGCGGTGCGTCAGCATCAAAAAACAATGTATCTCCTGGTTTGAGTGCATAAAGGTTGTCACCATGCCGGTAGCTGACTTCACCTTCAAGCATGTATAGCATTTCCACGCCCTCATGCTGAAAGGTTGGGAATATGTCTGATTCCTCATTCAAGGTGATTAGATAGGGTTCGACCATGACACCGCTAGCATTCGAGCCTATATGTCCTAAAAGATTATATTGATGGCCAGCCCGCGTGCCTGCACGTTCCATCTCAACCCCTTCACCTGCTTTTGTATGAATCGCTGTGCGGCTTTCTTCAAAGCGCCGGAAAAATGAGGTCAAGGTGACGCCTAGTGCATTAGACAAGGTTTGCAGAGTCGATAGCGAGGGCGAGGTGTTACCATTTTCGATCTTTGATACCATGCCGATCGAAATGCCTGTTAACTGTGCAAGTTCAGAAACAGTTATATTTTGTTGTTTCCTATGTGCCCGAACTTCGCGGCCAATTGCCAGCTCTAGTATTTTTTCTCGTTCATCCTTGAGTCTATGCGGATCTTGATTCAAATTGGCTGGCACGTGATCCTCGTTCGGTAATAAAAATGTATAAACAGAATTAGATTAAACATCTAACGTGTTTTCTTTTTCCCAACTTGAAAAATGCGAAACATAGGCGTTCCATTCCTGCATTTTCATTTTTATATAGGCCGATGAGAATTCATCGCCCATAGCTGATTTAAGGCCTTTATCCTTATCATAGGCACGTATCGCATCAAGCAGGTTAAGGGGTAGTTTTGGCGCGCCCGTGACCTTATGCCCTTCAGCATACATGTCGATGTCCCAGCGCTTACCCGGATCTGCAGCTGTGCGAATACCATCAAGACCAGCAGCAATGATAACTGCCTGTAATAGATACGGATTAGCGGCGCCATCAGGCAAGCGAAGTTCAAAGCGACCTGGCCCTGGTACCCTGACCATATGCGTGCGATTATTACCTGTCCATGTCACTGTGTTGGGTGCCCATGTGGCACCAGACACAGTGCGCGGTGCGTTGATGCGCTTGTAACTGTTAACAGTAGGGTTAGTGATGGCCGCAAGAGCACTGGCATGTTTCATTATGCCACCAAGGAAACTGCGTCCTTTATCAGATAGACCAAGTTCTTTGTTATTATCTGCAAATATATTGGTCTTGCCTGACTTATCCCAGACTGAGATATGTGCGTGACAGCCATTGCCTGTCAGACCTTCGACAGGTTTTGGCATGAAAGTCGCACGATATCCGTGTTTTTCGGCAACTGATTTGGTCATGAATTTGAAAAAGCTGTGCTTATCGGCGGTGTTTAATGCGTCATCAAATTCCCAATTCATTTCAAATTGGCCATTCGCGTCCTCATGATCGTTCTGATAAGGGCCCCAGCCAAGCTCAAGCATATAATCACAAATTTCAGCAATCACATCATACCGGCGCATGACTGCTTGCTGATCATAGCAAGGTTTAGAAGCCGTATCGAATTCGTCTGAAATCTGTGATCCATCGGGCGTAAGCAGAAAAAATTCAGCTTCAACCCCCGTTTTTACATGCATACCTTCAGCAACAGCTTCGTCAACAAGTCGGTTCAATACGTTGCGAGGCGCCTGATCAACAAACGCGTCTTCCATAACACAATTACCAGCAACCCACGCTACCTCGGGCTTCCATGGAAGCTGTATAACCGAAGCTGGATCAGGAACAGCAAGCATATCAGGGTGTGCTGGCGTCATATCGAGCCATGTTGCAAAACCAGCAAAGCCCGCGCCCTCTTTTTGCATATCAGCAATCGCCTGAGCGGGCACCAATTTGGCGCGTTGTCCACCAAATAGATCGGTGAAAGAGATCATGAAGTATTTGACGCCTTTTTCCTTTGCAAAGGCATAAAGATCGATTGCCATTATATTGTTTCCTCTCTTTTGTCTATATCGCGCTACTATTAAACGCGCCGAATTTAAAAACTGCCTTTGCCAGGAACCCAGTTTGTACCTGCCAAAGGTACGCCAGTCATAGCGGAAGCCTCAATAGTCAACGCACATAAATCTTCAGGTTCCAGATTATGAACGTGGCTTTTTCCGCAGGCACGCGCAATTGTTTGGGCTTCCAAAGTCATGACCTTTAGATAATTGCTAAGCCGCCGACCGCCTAGAGCAGGATCAAACCGTGCCATTAATGCCGGGTCCTGGGTGGTGATGCCTGCAGGATCCATACCCTCATGCCAGTCATCATAAGCACCAGCTGTGGTGCCAAGTTCGTTATATTCGGACTCCCATTGCGGGTCATTGTCACCAAGCGCGATCATCGCGGCCGTGCCGATCGATACGGCATCAGCACCAAGTGCCAAGGCCTTGGCGACATCGGCACCGTGGCGAATACCGCCAGAAATGATAAGCTGGACTTCACGATGAAGTCCCAAATCTTGTAAAGCCTGAACCGCAGGACGGATACAGGCAAGGGTAGGCTGACCAACATGTTCGATGAAAACGTCCTGAGTTGCGGCGGTGCCGCCCTGCATACCGTCAAGCACAATGACATCAGCACCAGCTTTAACCGCAAGCGTCGCATCGAAATATGGGCGGGCGCCGCCAATTTTTACATAAATAGGCTTTTCCCAATTGGTGATTTCACGCAATTCAAGAATTTTGATTTCCAGATCATCCGGGCCTGTCCAGTCCGGATGGCGACAAGCTGAACGTTGGTCGATTCCTTTTGGAAGATTACGCATTTCAGCAACCCGGTCGCTGATTTTTTGGCCAAGCAACATGCCGCCGCCGCCAGGCTTGGCGCCTTGACCCACAACAATTTCAATAGCGTCACAGCGACGCAAATCATCTGGGTTCATGCCATAGCGTGAGGGAAGATATTGGTAGATCAGTGTTTTTGAATGGCCACGTTCTTCTTCAGTCATGCCACCATCACCCGTAGTAGTTGATGTGCCAGCCGCCGAAGCACCGCGTCCCAGCGCTTCTTTTGCACCACCAGACAACGCGCCAAAGCTCATGCCCGCGATTGTAATCGGAATATCAAGATGGATCGGCTTTTTGGCAAACCGTGTGCCCAAAGTCACACTAGTATCACAGGTTTCACGGTATCCTTCGAGTGGATAGCGTGAAATTGATGCGCCTAGAAACAGTAAATCATCAAAATGCGGAACAGCGCGTTTGGCACCGCCGCCCCGAATATCATAAATGCCTGTTGCGGCTGCCCGTCTTATTTCGGCATTTGCCGCATCGCTAAAGTTGGACGATTTGATTGGCACTGTGCGAGGCGGCGAATTGGGGTTTTTATCAGTCATAATAACAAATCCTAATATGCCGAGGCATTGTCGATATTGAAATTGTAAAGTTGGCGGGCAGAGCCATAGCGTTTGAATTCTTCGGGTGCGCAGGTGGCCCCAGACTTTTCAAGCAGGTCTTTTAAAATCTCTATATGTTCGGGCCGCATTTCCTTTTCGATGCAATCAGCACCAAGGCTTTTAACCGAGCCACGTACAAAAAGACGGGCTTCATATAATGAATCGCCCAAAGCCTCACCAGCATCACCTAACACAACCAAATTACCTGATTGCGCCATAAATGCAGACATATGGCCAATATTGCCATGCACGACAATATCAATGCCTTTCATCGAAATACCACATCGAGACGAGGCATTTCCCTTTATGACTAGCAAGCCGCCATTACCGGTAGCACCAGCATATTGGCTGGCATCACCGTCAATGATAACTGTGCCTGACATCATGTTTTCGGCAACGCCGGGCCCCACCGAGCCATTAACATTTATTGTCGCCTGTTTGTTCATGCCGCCACAATAATAGCCAGTGGACCCTTTGATTGTGACTTCAATAGGGGCATCGAGACCAACAGCGATTGCATGACTGCCTTTGGGGTTGTTAATCTGCCATTGCGTCTGGTTTGTGTCATTTGATTGTGCATGCAAAGTTTCGTTAAGAGCGCGCAGGCCTTGGACTTCGAGATCAAATATCTGCATTTCAATGTTTCCAAAAATAAACGGTTGCTGGCTCAGGTTCCCAAACACGCGCTACGTCTATCGATGGTAAATTTACCAAGGCACGATATTCTGAACCAAAGGCCACATATTGATCAGTTTCAGCCATTACAGCCGGTTTACACGCGATTGGGTCGCGCACAACACCAAAGCCGTCTTTGGTGCCAACAACAAAGGTGAAAAAGCCGTCCAGATCATCAAGACTGCTTTCCAGTGCTTCATCAAGAGTTGATCCTTGCTGCATCTTGTATGTCAGATAG
>JABJBD010000121.1 GCA_018668795.1 Candidatus Puniceispirillum sp.
AGTAAAGCTTGAGTTGGATGTTCATGTCGGCCATCGCCAGCATTGATCACCGCGGCATCTACATGCTGGCTCAGAAGTTTGGCCGCGCCTGCGCAATTATGTCGGACTACCAGAATATCTGGATGCATCGCGTTCAATGTCGTTGCCGTATCAAGCAGGGTTTCGCCTTTTTTCACCGACGAACCAGCCACTGAAATATTCAATACCGAACCGCCAAGTCGTTTGGTGGCCAATTCAAAGGACACGCGGGTTCGGGTTGAGTTTTCATAAAATAAATTAACGACTGTCTTGTCTTTGAGAGCCGAAGATATGCTGGATTGAGACGTGCTGGCAAATGCGTCACCTCGGTCAAGGAGGGCGCGAATTAGAAGCGGAGACATGCCTTCAATGCCTAGAAGGTGTTTTGTTGGCAAGCTTACAGGAGCCGAGACATTAGCCGAAGCAGTGCGTTTGGATGACGTCTTGTTCATGAAGAGTAGTGTATAAACGAAAGCGGTACTATTGGTCTAGTGATATTTCAATCGGCGCACCAGCATATAAAATAATTTAGTCTTGAGTTATCACTCCATCATGTATCGCATCCAGCGCTGATTGTAAAATCCAGCCAGCGGCAAGGGCGTCCCGTCGCACAGCGCGTTTGTTGCGGGTCATGTCGGCGGCAATCATCGCGCTTTCAACCGCATGCGTGGATAAGCGTTCATCCTGAAGAAATACTGGAATATCTCTGATACGCATAAGGGCATAGGCAAAATCCCGAGTCGAATCACAACGTGGTCCAGCCGAGCCATCCATATTTAGCGGCCATCCCAAAACCAACCCGCCCACATTTTGTTCATCTACCAACTCAAATAATTCTGCAACATCAGGGGTGAATTTGGTTCGGTATAGGATTTTCACTGGCGTTGCGATTTTTAAACCGGCATCAGACAATGCCAAACCAATGGTTTTTTTACCGATATCGAGCCCAAGCAGGCGCTGACCATCAGAAATTGACTGTTTTACATCGTTTAGCTTGCAGATCGGCATGGTGAATGATATTTCGCTTGTTGTACTTACCTATTAACAGCAAAAAGCACAGTGATATGTCCGTTGACAAGACCACAGTCGCTAAAATCGCCCGACTGGCCCGTATTCATGTTGATGAATCGCGTCAGGAGGCTATTGCCGACGAATTGAACGGTATCCTTGCATGGATCGCCGAACTTGATGAAGTGAATACAGACAATGTAGAGCCGTTGGCAAGCGTTACCGGACATTCGTTGCCTATGCGTGACGATATCGTTACCGATGGTGGCTATGTTGATGATGTGCTGGCCAATGCGCCTGAGACTGCAAGTGGATTTTTTGTTGTACCAAAGGTTGTTGAATAATGCAGGACTTGCTCGCTTTATCGGCAGTTGAGGCGCGTGCTGCCCTTGACGCCAAAGATATTTCATCGGTTGAATTGACCAGCGCCTATATTCAGGCCGCTGAGGACACTGCCGGATTAAACAATTATGTTCTGCTTGCGGCTGATAAAGCACTCGACATGGCTAGTGATGCCGATAAAAGGATTGCCGCTGGCAAAACGGGTGTTTTGGAAGGTTTGCCAATTGGCGTAAAAGACATGTTTTGCACCAAGGGCGTGACATCAACGGCCTGTTCAAAAATTCTTGATGGATTTGTACCCGTTTACGAAAGCACTGTAACTGCCAATATGTGGACGCAAGGTGGCGTGATGCTTGGCAAGCTTAATTGTGATGAGTTTGCCATGGGGTCGGCGAATGAAACCAGCTATGCAGGTCCGGTAGTAAACCCATGGGATGCTGGCGATGGTGTTGATCTGGTGCCGGGTGGGTCTTCGGGCGGATCAGCTTCGTCTGTGGCGGCGCGATCAGCCTTGTTGAGTGTCGGTACTGATACAGGCGGTTCAATCCGGCAGCCAGCCTCCTTCTGCGGTATTGTCGGCCTCAAGCCAACCTATGGTCGCTGTTCGCGCTGGGGCATTGTAGCTTTTGCGTCATCACTGGATCAGGCAGGGCCATTTTCACGCGATGTTGCCGATAACGCCTTGTTGCTGAGCGCGATGGCAAGCCATGATGCCAAAGACTCGACTTCGGCCGAAACCCCGCTACAGGATGTGGTTGCAGCGGTCGGTGAGGGCGTCAAAGGCATGAAGATTGGTATTCCGCGCGAATACC
>JABJBD010000161.1 GCA_018668795.1 Candidatus Puniceispirillum sp.
ATTTCCTGATAGCCTGTCATCGATGTGTTAAAGCAAACTTCGCCAACATTTGTGGTGGAGGCACCAAAGCCGATTCCGGGGAAAACGGTTCCATCTTCAAGAACTAAAACGGCTGTCGGATTGTCCCAACATGCGCTGAGCGCGGCAAAATCGTGGTCAGATTTTGGTGTCTGCCCCATATTATCACGGTTCCTGCTATTATGTGGGTGCCAAGAGACGCTGTTGGCGCCCCAAGCGAGTGGAGTGATACAAGACAGGCCTTGATTGGTCAAGAGTATGAAGTAGGGTAATTGGAAGAATATTATCGTTACGGATAGAGTAAAATGGATTAAAGCGGCTTAATCTTGTAAAATGTTGTAGGGTTGCACTTTGAAACGTTAATGCGTAAAAGCCTTGAAGTTATGTAACTGGTTTATCAGGAAGTAAGATGCGCGACGAAATCACCGATGCTATGAAACAAGCGCTTAAGGCCAAGGATCAAGTTGCGCTTGGAACAATGCGCTTGATAATGGCGGCGTTAAAAGACCGGGATATCGCGGCGCGTGGCAATGGCAATCAGGATGGAATCAGCGATGATGACATTCTTTCGATGTTGCAGACGATGATAAAACAGCGCAATGAGTCGGCGAAAATGTATCGTGACGGCGACCGGTTGGAGCTTGCAGAAGCCGAGGAAGCCGAAATTGCAATCATTCAGTCATTTCTGCCAGCCCAACTTGATGAAGCGGCCATGAATGCCGCTATCAAGGCAACGATTGCAGAATTAGGCGCATCATCGGTCAAGGATATGGGGCAGGTGATGGCATCGTTGAAAAATAACTATGCTGGTCAGATGGATTTTTCAGCTGTCAGCCAGATGGTCAAATCCATTCTGATGAATAAATAGTCGCTATCCAGACGGACATCATGTGAATGAAAGGCCATGCGTGGCCATAGGCAATGAGGGCGAAGCTGGCAAATAGGCTGACAGTTTGCGCGTTTGTCGACTGTTAGCTAAGCTAAAGCCGAGAAGCCAAGCGGAGAAAATGGCGTCATGGCAGTGCCTCCAGAATTTATTGAAGATTTGCGTCAGCGCGTCCCCTTGTCAGATATAATTGGCAAACGCGTTAAGCTGGTTCGCAAAGGCCGCCGCTTTTCTGGCCTGTGTCCGTTTCATTCGGAAAAAACGCCTTCTTTTTCAGTTGTCGATGATGATGGCTTTTACCATTGTTTCGGATGTGGTGTGCATGGTGATGCCATTTCATTTCTGCGCGAAATGGATGGTCTGGAATTTATGGAAGCGGTTGAACGGCTTGCCGATATGGCTGGCATGGCTATGCCACTTGGGGCACCGCAAGACCCCAAAGTCACTCAACAGCGTAAAGCCGCGCTTGATATTCTGGAGATAACGGCCTCATTCTTTTGCGCGGCGCTTGACCGTGAAGATGGCAAGGACGCCGCACGTTATCTGCTGAATCGTAATCTGGATACAAATATTCTAAAAACCTACCGACTTGGATATGCGCCGCGTGGTGGCTTGCGTGCTGCCTTGTCGGCAAAAGGCTTTAGCGACGCCGATATGCTGGCGGCTGGCGTGTTACGGAAATCGGATCGTGATGGGTCCGTATATGATTATTTCCGTGACCGCGTGATGTTTCCAATTGAAAACCGGCAAGGCAAAGTGATTGCGTTTGGGGCGCGGGCGCTTGGTGATGCACAACCAAAATATCTCAATTCGGGTGAAGGCCCAACTTTTTCAAAAAAAGCGGTGCTTTATGGGTGGGTGCAAGCCCGCGAAGGGTTGCGCCGGCAATTACCATTGGTGATTGCCGAGGGCTATATGGATGTGATCGCTATCCATAAAAGTGGTGTGGCGGCGGCGGTCGCCCCGCTGGGTACGGCATTGACACCAGAGCAGATTGTGCTGGTTTGGAAGTTACATAACGAGCCTGTATTGTGTTTTGACGGTGATGTTGCCGGACAAAAGGCGCAAATGCGTGCTCTTGAAAGATTTCTTCCACTTCTGGAACCAGGCAAAACAGCACGTTTTGCGACTTTGCCTGCAGGTAAAGACCCTGATGATGTGTTGCGTGAGGTTGGACATGAGGGGTTCAAAAATATTGTCGCTACGGCCAGATCGTTGGTTGATACGATGTGGGACGGTATCATGGCAGACCATGATATGCGCCAGCCCGAACAGCGCGCTCAATTTTGGCAGGCGATAAGGTCGCAGATACGCAATATCGGCAATAATCAGGTGCGCAGTGCCTTTAGTGACGAGATCGAGAACCGAATCGCCGCCATGCGCGCGCAAATGCGGGGCGGAACAATGCCAATGGCAACGCGAACAGTGCGGCGGCCATCAACCGGCATGATTAACCGACATAAAGCATTATTAGCGTTGCTTCTGGCGCATCCGGTGCTTATTTCGGGTGCATTTGAAACGCTATCAATGATCGATTCGGGTGATGAACGGCTTGAGATGGTAAAAAAAGCAGCCATTGATGCGTTAATAAGCGATCCAGACCTTGACGCCGAGGCTTTAAACTATCATTTAAAGGGATTGAATTTCACGGATGAACTAGCCGATTTGACAGGGGATGATATGAGGGCCAGATTACCGTTCGACCCCGCCACGCTGGATAGTGAAGCAGCTGAGGCACATCTTGGAGAATTGGTGGCCCTTATTAAGGGAAAATCGGGTGTGTTTTCAAAGGTGACCCAACAACGTAATTAACCATAATCAGACGCACTATGCTGGATCCAAAGGATCGCAGTTTGTGGATATATGAAAATTGCCGGATATGCCGGTACATGAATATGACAGACCTTTCGATGATGATGACATGTCATGGTTTGGTCGCTAGGTGGAAATAAGCACCCTATTTGGGCTACTCTGATCGCTTGTTTAGCTTCAGGGGCAACAAAGGAATGTGAGTGACAGGCATGGCAGTCAAAGCAAAAAAACAAGTCGAGCCGGAAACCAATACAGCTGATTCAGGACAGTCATCCAGTGCCGATGCTGCCCAGCAGACTATCAAAACGCTGATTAAGCTTGGAAAAGAGCGCGGGTTCGTCACACATGACGAACTTAACGCCGCCTTGCCAGCCGAAGAATATACATCCGAACAGATTGACGATGTTATGTCGTCGCTAAGCGAGATGGGTGTATCGGTTGTTGATAGTGCCGAAACCGACGAAAATAACGAAGAAGAACAGGCTGAAGGCGGCAAGGTCGCTGGTAATCTGTCGGATAGTGATGTGTCGGGTACTGATGATCCGGTTCGCATGTATCTGCGTGAAATGGGCAGTGTCGAATTGCTGTCACGTGAAGGCGAGATTGCGATTGCCAAGCGGATTGAAGCCGGTCGTGAAATGATGATTGGCGGTATCTGTGAATCTCCGCTGACGATACGGGCCTTGATGCATTGGCGGGATCAGATTGCCGATGGCGTTGTGCCACTTCGTGACATTATCGATCTGGAAAGTACGCATACAAAGCTGAATGGTGGGCCCATAACCGACCAGAATGTCATTAATGCGTTGAATGCCGAAATCAGCGACGAAGATCTGGAAGATGAAGAAGAAGACGCCGAAGAGGAAGAAGAACTAGAAGATGACGAGGACGAGGATGATGAAAGCGGTGATAGTGATACCGATACATCAACGCGTGATAGTCATGATGAAGAAGATTCAGAAGATCTGAACATGTCGCTGGCGGCAATGGAAGACGCCGTTCGAGATGATGTGATGGCCATGTTTGATGAGATTGCAACAGTCTTTAAAGCCTTTACCAAAAGCCAGGATCGTCGTCTTGCCCGCATGGCAAAAGGCGAGGCATTGGTGCCAAAAAGCGAAGTTGCGCATTTGGAACTGAAAATCAGACTTTGCGAATTGATGGAAGGTGTGATTTTCAACACCGGCCGTATCGAGGCGCTGTCTGACCAGCTATTTACGCTGAACCGTCATGTGACTGGCATTGAAGGCCGCCTGATGCGGCTTGCGATCGATAGTGGTATTCCGCGCGCGCAGGTGCTTGAGGCCTGGTCATGGCGCGAGGTGATCGAAGGTTGGCCGGGATCCGATTTTTCGACCAAGGCATGGCAGAAGCTAGAAAAGAATCATGCTGAAGAAATCACCGAATTGCAGGATAAAATCCGCCTTGTTGTCGATGATGTATCGCTGGCGATTCCTGAATTTCGTGAAGTGATCCAGACAATTCAGCGTGGCCAGCGTGAAGCGGCACGTGCGAAAAAGGAAATGGTTGAAGCCAATCTGCGACTGGTGATTTCGATTGCCAAAAAATACACCAATCGTGGTTTGCAATTCCTTGATCTGATTCAAGAAGGCAATATTGGCCTGATGAAGGCTGTTGATAAGTTTGAATATCGCCGCGGCTATAAATTTTCGACCTATGCCACATGGTGGATTCGCCAAGCGATCACGCGTTCGATTGCCGATCAGGCGCGCACGATCCGGATTCCGGTGCATATGATCGAAACGATCAACAAGCTGGTGCGGACATCACGCCAGATGCTGCATGAAATTGGCCGTGAACCAACGCCCGAAGAGCTGGCTGAAAAGCTGTCGATGCCAATCGACAAGGTGCGCAAGGTTCTGAAAATTGCCAAGGAGCCAATCAGCCTTGAAACGCCAATCGGTGACGAGGAAGATAGTCATCTGGGTGATTTTATTGAAGATAAAAATGCTGTTCAGCCGTTGGATGCGGCCATTCATGCCAATTTGCGCGAAACCACAACGCGGGTGCTGGCTAGCCTGACCGCACGTGAAGAGCGGGTTTTGCGTATGCGTTTTGGCATCGGCATGAATACGGATCATACGCTGGAAGAAGTTGGTCAGCAATTTAGCGTGACGCGTGAGCGTATCCGCCAGATTGAAGCCAAAGCCCTGCGCAAGCTCAAGCACCCGTCACGGTCGCGCAAGCTTCGTAGCTTTCTGGAAAATTAGGAGTATCGGTTCGCCAATGTGCAGATCGAAATTAACAAATTCCGCCCCAAATGGCGGAACAGCACCGATCAAAGGTGCGATGCTGTGCGTTTGTGTATGCGCCAGCTTTAGCAAGGGTAAGTGGGCCTGTAGTTCAATTGGTTAGAACCCACGGCTCATAACCGTGTTGTTGCAGGTTCGAGTCCTGCCGGGCCCACCACCCTTGCATCTAAAATTCAGAAACAATCTTAATCGGATTAGACTGGCGTGATGCTAGTGATGCGATGTGGCATATGCCGCGTTTGCGAGCATGCCGTCTATGTATGTATCACCCAATCATAAGGTTGAAAGGTGATCGTGGGCTATGAGGGTAATATAGCAAGAAACGGGTCGTGCGCGTGGTTTTGACCGCCTATTATATCTGCATAAGCTCACTGGCGGGTAGATAGCGCAAGGAGGCCAGCATGACGATTTCCATGATAAACCAGTCGCAGATTGACTATAAGCGCGTTGAACGTGCAATCGAGTACATCGTCCATAATTATAAAGACAAGCCGTCTTTAGAGGAAATTGCGGCGGAAATCCATGTTAGCACGTTTCATTTTCAGCGTCTGTTTTCAAAATGGGCAGGTGTCAGTCCAAAAAAATTCATTCAGTTCCTGAGCCTCGATTATGCCAAAAATATTTTGCGCGCGCCGGGGGCAAGCGTGCTGGATGCAGCCTATGATGCAGGGTTTTCCGGCGCTGGCCGTTTGCATGATCTGTTCATGACGATCGAAGGCATGACCCCAGGCGCGTTCAAACAACAGGGAGCAGGGCTGGACATCAATTACAATTTTGCCGATAGCCCGTTTAGCACGGTGATGGTCGCCTCAACCGCTAACGGCATATGCCATATGGCGTTTGAAGACGATCAGGATTCAGGTTTTGAAACGCTGTACCGTATATTTCCGCAAGCGCAGTTTCACCAGTGCAGGGACAGTATCCAGCAAGCGGCATTATCTGTTTTTGACACAGACGGAGCACAGCCAGACGGCAAAATCACACTGCATCTGCAAGGCACACCGTTTCAGATCAAGGTCTGGGAAGCCTTGTTGAAAGTGCCGATGGGGGCATTGGCCAGCTATGGCGATGTTGCCCGTATGATCGGCCAGCCCGGGGCATCACGCGCTGTTGGAAATGCGATTGGGCATAATCCGGTGGCGTTTCTGATCCCCTGTCATCGGGTGATCCGGCAGAATGGCGCGATTGGCGGCTATATGTGGGGAGCAAAACGCAAACAGGCGATGATTGCATGGGAAGGCGCACAAATGATGGATTAACTTTTTGTTAACCATAATGGTTTAAGTTGGGAGTGATAATGCGAACTAATATCTCTTGTAAGGCAACTGCCCCCAGAGGCGTTTGGAAAATTGAAACACATTCTTGATGAATGACCAGCTTTTACATATTACGTCGATGGCGTTTTTTGCGTTGGTCACGTCAATTACGCCAGGGCCAGTAAATATCGTTCTTGCCATGTCGGGGGCGCAATATGGTATCCGCAAAAGCCAGCCCTATGTGCTGGGGGCAACGATTGCCTTTACCAGCCTATTGGTATGTCTTGGTCTTGGCCTTGGTGTTGTGATCGCTACCTATCCGGTTATCACCAACAGCATCAAAATCATTGGTACAGCCTATCTGTTTTATCTGGCTTATAGAATTATCACCAGTGGCAATAATTACGCACATGACCATCATGAAAGACCGCCACCAGGATTTATTGACGGCGCGTTTACCCAGTTGCTCAATCCCAAAGCATGGAGCGTGTCACTATCGGCAAATTCGATTTATGTGGCAGGGCATGAGCCTGTGATTATGACACTGACGATATTTGCCATATTGTTTTTTGTGATTTGCTATGCGTCATTGTGGTTATGGGCGGCTTTTGGATCAAAAGTAGCGACATTGCCCCAGCCTATGTGCAGGCATTACATTGGGTACTGGGGGTTTGTCTTATTCTATCGATTGGCCTGATGTGGTTATAGGCAGGTGGCTATAGGCGATCTCTATGCCATCGCCGCCAGTTGTTTTTCATAAGGCGTTATTTCCCAGCTATCACCGAATGTATAACTTTCAGGCCAAAGCCGATGAATAACGTACCGAAAATGGCCGAAATTACTGATTTGAAGCTGATATAGGTCTGACGTATTGAACCCGTAGAAAATACCAGCGCCAGCACCATATGCCACGATAGCGAGATCGCAAAACAGCCAATGATCATGGTAATAATGACGATCGATGGGGTGTGTGGCTTGATGGCCAATGACGACAATGCAATCCAGAATAAGGCGGCTTTCGGGTTGCTCATCTGAATAAACAGGCCTGTCAGGATCGCGCGCAAAAAGGATGTTTCCGAACTGGATGGCTTGTTGAATTCATCTGAAAATTTTGTGCCGCTTAGCGCCGCGCG
>JABJBD010000184.1 GCA_018668795.1 Candidatus Puniceispirillum sp.
ACCAAGTGGCGTTACCGCAAAAACCTTGCCGCCATGAATGACAGGCTGAGCCAGATCGACAAGATTACTGCCGCCACTGCCAATCGAGGCTGACCATATCTTTTTCAACGGCAGATCAATGTCAAGATGGCCGCCAGAATGCGCGGCTGAACCACCTGCATGAGTCGCCGACGCCGAACCTGATGGCGCAGGCAAACCAGCGCCTTGGTCAAAAGCCGCTTGATCAGGCGTAATCGTGTCAACGCTGGCGAAAACCGCAATACGTTCACCTGGTAAAATGACTTCGGGCGGCGAACATGCCGACAATGCCAATAGCATCATGCCAGCCAAAGCCGATAATGATGCCTTACCCGATATAACAGCAAGATTCGGGACAAAAAACCTAGCTGGGGGCATGTTAAGGCGCATCTTCATTCATGTCTCCTAGAGGCTTTCACCTATGGTCAGCAATCAGGCGTTCAGGATATCCAGCATCCGCTGGGCGCGCTGGCGTAACGACTGAGGAATTTCGGTTAATTTGATAATCTGTTCAAGTTTGGCCTTGGCCGCGTCGATCTTGCCTGTCTGTAGGTCAAGTCCAGCACTTTGTTCAAGCGCCAACCCCTGCCATGTACCTGCCGCACCAATAAGCGGCGCAAGGCGGTCCTGTAAACTTTGGTCGCTGGCGTCAGCTGGAGCATTCATAACCGATAAAAGCTGGGCGAATTGCCGATATAGCGGATCAATGTTTTTGTCTTCGGCAAGCGCGTTATAGCTGGCTTGCGCGGCAACATAATCACCT
Organism: Candidatus Puniceispirillum sp.; assembly: GCA_018668795.1. Classification (GTDB taxonomy): domain Bacteria; phylum Pseudomonadota; class Alphaproteobacteria; order Puniceispirillales; family Puniceispirillaceae; genus Puniceispirillum. Next base: position 782 of record JABJBD010000184.1, read on the forward strand.
GCTCTGGCCTCGGCGGCGGCAATCTGGAAGCGTGCCAGCATTTTATAGCCGTCGGTCAATTCATCGACATTATTATTAAGCGATGAAATCACATCATCGGCTTTTAATGACGTGTGATATAAATCAGCCGCCTTTTCAATCTGATTGGTAGAATAGATGTTATAGCCCTGATACCCACCAACGGCCAAAACAACCGCCATACAAGCACCAATTACATATTTACCATATTGTGCCCATAATAGCTGTGCACGATCTTTCTTCAGCTCTTCATCAATTTCATCAAAAATGTCAGCCATGAACCCAAACTTCGTCCTTGCATAATATGGCCATCACCTGATCGTCCAAATGCCACGACCCTGACGTGATAACCAGCCTAGATATAACCTTTAACTGGTCTTGGCATGACGCCATCATCCAGCAAATAAGCCACATCAATCATAAAAAATGCCAATGCTTTATTGACCTTGGCAAAAACCTGCCTCAACATAACCGTAATGCTTCGAAACAGCCACCACAAAAAATAGGTATAAAGGTACGTGTCTCAAGTTTCCAATCCAAAAAAATCCCGACGCCCACTTTATTTCACCCGTGGTGAGCTTGGACTCATACTTGCTGCCTACAGTGCGCGTGTCGCCGCCGGTGAATGGCGCGACTATGCATTGGATCATCTAATGGGGTCTGCTGCCTTTTCTATTTTTCGTCATACACATGAAACACCAGTCTATGTGATTGAGAAACAACAACGTCATCATAAAGAACGGCCACAATTTATTCTGCGCGATAACAAACGCGTTTTGTGCAAAGCATCAATGGTTCAAGACGTGATTAGTCACTTTAATAAATTACCGCGTCTGGTGTCAGGCTAGCCAAGACGTTAAAGCCTGAGATCACTGTTACCAATTTCGTAAAATCTTCGATCTGCTTATTTGGTGCTTGTTCAGCCACATAAAATACGTTAATCATAATTAGAACAAAACATGAACATTAATATGTTATGACATCTTTGACTTGTCAGGATAGGAGAATCAGGATGGGAGAATTCAAACGGCAACTCATCGTCAAAAGCGAACCTGTAAATCCTATGACCCTTGCTGATCTGGATGCAGATAATCAATATGTTTTGTGCTGGTGCAATCGATGTGGTCATAGCGCAGACATTGACCCAACGCCGCTTATCAGTCGCCTTGGCCCGCTATTTCCGGTGCCCGAACTTGGTGGACGTATGCGTTGCACACCCTGTCAGTCGCATGACGTCACAACATCGCCGGCGTGGCTTCATGATGCGGGACAGATCGCCGTGCATGGCTAAATAACATTTTACAACAAAGCATGCTTGCATGGTGCGGATGGATAGGTTAGGCATTTTAAACGTCTGGCCTTGATGCGCTTACATAGGTCAGCCGCCATAAAGGGTGTCTGGTTTTCATCAGATGCCAAGCAAATTGATGAGAAGGCAGACGCCATGAATGCAAGTGAAACAGCAAAAGTTCAACGCTATTTACGCCAGCGCTTTGGCAATAATAAATTGTCAATTGCCCGCCGCGAAAACAAGGAAGATTCAGCCGATCTGATGCTGGAGGATGAATTTATCGGCGTTGTGTTTCAGGATAATGAAGATGGTGAGACATGCTATCATGTTCAGATCAGCATTCTTGAAGAAGACCTTGAAGACATCGTCTAACCTGTTTGCAATCACGCAGATGCCGTGATCGCGGGCTAAATCCAGTTGCCCGCGCGCGCCATGGCAAGCGCCAGGATAAACATAATCACCGCTATGACTGTATCAAGCACACGCCATGCACCTGGCCGTTTCATATGGCTGGCAAAATAGCTGGCACCATAGGCAAGCCCGAAAAAGAAAACGAAGCTGGCGCTGGCAGCACCGCTTCCAAATAGCAGCTTGTCGATACCGTCAAATTGCAATGATACGGTGCCAACCAGAATCACTGTATCAAGATAGACATGCGGGTTGGCAAAGGTCAGCATCGCCGCCACCCCCAATGTAGGGATAACATCCAGGCTTTTAACCGCGCCTGCTTCGAGGCCGCCGCCGCCACGCATCACATCACGCAGACGCATCACCCCGTAAAGCGCCAGCCAGATCGCCGCCCCGCCAAACATCCAGTCGGTATAAGGTGTCATGATGTCGGCGATCAGCAACGACAGCCCGCCAACACCCGCAGCGATCAATAACGCATCAGACAGCGCACAGAACAACGCCACAGCAAACACATGTCTGCCGATCAATCCTTGACGCAGAACAAAGGCATTTTGCGCCCCGATCGCCAATATCAACGAAAAGCCAAGCGCAAATCCAGTAATGAAGGATGCAGGCATAGATAGATCTCACTTTATATCTGCCCATACTGCACGCCTTGGATAGGCAAGCAAGCAAAAGTCGAGGCTAAAACCAATAATAGCGGACAATGCCATAAGCATAGAGAAGCGCAAAAATGATGTTGATCCACTTCAATTGTGGCTCTGTATGAAGCCAGGCGCAATAAATCCAGATCAGGCAGAACGGCAAAGAAATCAACATTGTATAGGGATACCAGTCAAATATAACCGCAAGGGCACTCAACATGCCAAGCAGTAATGCAAATTGCTTTAGATATTTTTCCGCTGTTTCTGAAATCATATGTCCCCCATCACCGTTCGCATCAGAAAATGATTATCATAAGATTATTAAATTTTCACTAGATGTCAGCATTATTGTAGCTTGCACAAATCATCATGATCCGCTGACAACGGCAAACATAATCCGCCCAGGAAAAAAGGTAAATACCCCCGTTACCACCAGCGCCAGCCAGAATAAATTTGCCATAATGCGTTGATGCTGGCGAATACGGCCTGTACGGGCGCACCAGATTGCCCGCGCCAATAAGGTGATTGTCAGCACCGATAGCAAATGAATCGGGCTAAATAATCCCCATAATTCAATCGAATGGATAAAGAAACCAGACGCCGCCACAAAAAACATCATGGCGCACCAGACATAACCAAGCCAGCGATGGCGTTTTGTGCCTTTGGGGCTGGCCAGTTGCACCCCGCCAATAAACAAGGCGGCAAAAGCAACCAATGCATGCGGAGCAATTGGCATGGGCGCGCTCAGCAAAGGCGAAAGCGATGACATTGTCCTAGACGCTACCTTCAGCTTCGATCACAAGGATACGTGCCTCACCTTGTGGGTGCGCGACATGCTCGGTGCCAACAGATGCATAGAAAATATCACCAGTGGCCAGATCAACCGACATTTCATTGCCATTTTCACGATAGTACATGCGCACGTTGCCATCCAGAACGGCAAACACCTCAGCCCCGTCATTTACATGCCATTTATAGGGCTGATCCGTCCAATGCAGGCGCGTGGTGATGCCATTCATGCTGGCAATATCCAGCGCGTCCCATGCCCGTGATCCGGTAAATTCTTTGCTGCGAATAATATCCATATGCCAGCCTATGCGGCGTTAACCATATGGCTGAAGTGGATTTTTGAAATGTTGATGTGAGATGTTTAATAGTGAGTTGTGATATATGTCCGACTATGGCGTGATGCACGTTCATACGCATAAACCATCAGGCTGGTATATGCCCGAACTAATGCCGAACGTCTCTTTTAGGGCGTTTGACTATCTCACCATTACAGTTCTTGCATATATGGTTCATTTCTTTTCCGCAATTCATGCAGTAAGTGCATTCGAACGAACATATAAAAGCGTCAGAGTCATGTTCGAGCTTTGTTTCACATTTTTCACACTCTATTTTCATGTCCAACATTAAATCACCCCCAAGCACATGCAGTATGTTTAAAAGTGTTTGATTTTACCAAATTATTTTTACTTTCAAGGTCTGTTACTATTTCATACTCCGAATAATATCCATGCGGCTAACCTAAGGGCGTTAACCATCTGAAGAAAGGCACTTTTAAACAATCTGCCTACAATATGGAAACAGGCCACATTGCTTTGTGACAAACCTTAATGCTCTTGCCCATGTTGATCCCATGCCGCCAAAGCCTCATCCCAATATGGCATGGCATTGGTTTCGTAACCATATACTTTGCCGCTACCAATCTTTGAAAAATGTTGCATGGCTCTTACATGGCTTGGTGATGATCTATAAGCCAGCATATAGTCTTTTGACTGCCAGACAGTCAGCGTGTGCTGGACATGATGGCGTGACGTGAAAGCGCAAAGCAACACACCTTCGGCGTTCTGGGCGTGTCTGGATGCGGGAATTGTCAAGACCCAGAAACGTATCCAGCCCATGAACCCTTTTGGTTTAAGCCCAGTCACCGAGACATACATTCACTCATTCCCACTCAATAGTACCAGGTGGCTTTGATGTCACGTCATAGACAACGCGGTTGACACCTTTGACCGCATTGATAATACGGGTCGCGGTACGCGCCAAAAATTCGTGGCTAAAGCCATAGCTTTCGGCGGTCATGCCATCGCTGGAGGTCACCGCCCGCAACGCACAGACATATTCATAAGACCGCGCATCGCCCATCACGCCCACGGTTTTGACAGGCAACAAAACGGCAAAAGCCTGCCAGATGTCGTCATATAGTCCAGCTTTACGAATTTCGTCTAGATAAACAGCATCAGCCTCGCGCAAAATATCCAGCTTTTCCGGCGTAATCTCGCCAGGCACACGAATGGCCAGCCCCGGGCCCGGAAATGGGTGCCGCGATACCAGCACTTCGGGCAAGCCCAGCTCGCGCCCCAGATTTCTTACTTCATCCTTGAACAATTCGCGTAACGGTTCGACAAGATCAAGCTTCATATTATCAGGCAAGCCGCCGACATTATGATGCGATTTGATCGTGACATCGGAACCGCCTGCGGCCGAAATGCTTTCAATCACATCGGGATATAGCGTGCCTTGTGCCAGAAACCGTGCGCCATCAATCTTCTGGGCTTCTTCGTCAAAGACTTCGATAAAGCTACCGCCAATGATCTTGCGTTTTTGCTCGGGGTCGGACACCCCTGCCAGCCGTTCAAGAAACATGTCCGATACATTTCGATGGATCAACGGGATATTATAATGCCCGCCAAACAGGCTGACCACCTCTTCGGCTTCGCCTTTGCGCAGCAATCCATGATCGACAAATACACAGGTCAGTTGATCGCCAATCGCTTCATGAAGCAACACCGCCGTTACCGAGGAATCAACGCCGCCCGACAGGCCGCAAATGACCTTGCCATCACCAACCTGTTTGCGGATAGCTTCGATTGAACGGGACCGATAGGCCGCCATCGACCAGCTTCCCGAACAGCCACATATATCCAGCGCAAACCGGCTAAGCACCTTATCACCATCCTTGGTATGCACGACTTCGGGATGAAACTGGACACCGTAATAATGTCGACTTTCATCAGCCACCGCGGCAAAAGGCGCGCCATCGGATTTACCAACGACACGAAAACCATCAGGCAAGGCAGCGACATGATCGCCATGACTCATCCAGACAGTATGTGCAGTGCCTTTGTCCCACAGGCCGTCAAACAAGGCGCAATGTTCCGTCACATCAAGCTCAGCACGGCCAAATTCGCGGCTGGTGCCTGGTTCAACGCGCCCCCCCAATTGCTGGCACATCGTCTGTTGGCCATAACAAATGCCAAGAACGGGTATCTGCATATCAAACACGATTTGTGGCGCGCGCGGCGTATCTGCCATAGCCACCGAATTGGGCCCTCCAGACAGAATAATGCCCTGCGGCGCAGCAGCGCTGATATTTTCGGGATCTGTCGTGCATGGCAAAATTTCGGTATAGACACCTGCCTCGCGAAGCCGCCGTGCGATCAGCTGTGTTACCTGCGATCCAAAATCGATGATCAGGATTGTATCTGCCATGTTATGCCCTTTATGTCTTGCTACTTGCTTGTTCCATCTATGCCGCACCGATTAACGTAACCGCGCTTGTATGATAGCAATAAAAACCCATCCGTATTATCGCGGCCCCGATCAACGTAGCCGCGCCTG
>JABJBD010000188.1 GCA_018668795.1 Candidatus Puniceispirillum sp.
ATTTGCTGGCCTGCTCGGGAATTTTCACCCTTGTCAAGAAATGCATGGCAATTTCTTCGGCTTCGGCACGCGGGGTTTTGCGAACCCAGATTGGCGCCAACATGCAGTTTTCCAAAATCGACAGATGCGGAAACAAATTGAAATGCTGAAACACCATGCCAACTTCACGGCGGATTTCATCAATATTCTTCACATCATTGTTCAATTCAATGCCATGAACCGTAATATCACCATCCTGATGCTTTTCAAGACGGTTCAAACAACGGATCAGGGTTGATTTGCCCGAACCTGATGGCCCACAAACAACGATGCGTTCGCCTTTATCAACGCTTAGGTTGATATCGCGAAGGACATGAAACTGTCCAAACCATTTATTCACATTGCGCATTGAAACGACCGTATTCTGATCGGTGGCTTGCGCGGCTGCGTTTTGTGGTTGTGTCATGTCTGACTCCCTTTCAACTCAATTCGCCTAGCGATTACGGCTGCGGCTGAGTTTTTGTTCCATATACATTGAATAACGTGACATGCCAAAACAGAAGATAAAGAAGATGGCTGCCACGACAAGGTAACCTGTGAGGCCCTGAACCGGCGTTGACCATGCTGGATCGGCAAGCGTTGATTGCGCCGCGCCAAGAAGGTCGAAAATACCGACGATGCTAACAAGCGCGGTGTCTTTAAACAGGCCAATGAATGTATTGACGATGCCTGGAATCACATGCGTCAAGGCCTGCGGCAGAATGATCAAACGCATTGATTGCCAGTAAGACAGGCCAACCGCGTCGGCCCCTTCATATTGGCCGTTATCAATTGCTTGCAAACCGCCACGCACAACCTCGGCCATATAGGCAGCGGAAAACAGCGTAACCCCGATCAGCGCCCGCAACAGCATGTCGAAATTCACCCCTTCGGGCATAAATAGCGGCAGCATGACCGACGCCATAAACAACACGGTGATTAAAGGCACCCCGCGCCAGAATTCAATAAACACTGTCGATAGGAATCGCGCCACAGGCATGTCCGAACGCCGTCCAAGCGCCAGCAAAATACCCAAAGGCAATGACGCGACAATGCCGGTAATCGCCACAACAAGCGTAATCAGCAAGCCGCCCCAATCGCTCGTATCGATGGCTTCAAGGCTGAAATCAACCGAAAATAGCGCCAGAACCGCGGCAAAGAGAACGAGAATCCAGCCAAAAACACCAGCAACCTTTGCCAGATCGCCAAAGGCACCGGAAAAATAGGCGCGATTGCCAAGCCGCCCAACCGTAATCAGCACCAAGCCCAAAATTGTATAAGTGCCAATCGCACCGGCTGAAATGCTAAAGCTACCGCCTGTCAGCATAATGGTTGCCAGAACTGGATAGGCGGTCAAAAGCAAGGCCCCAACAATTTTGCGATAGGGAAGCCGGTCAATCATCACCCAAGCCAGCATTACTGCGCCAACAGCATAGGTTAGATTGACACGCCATAATTCTTCGTTCGGATAAGCACCGTAGAAGATGAATTTGGCCTTGGCCTGAATAAAAGGCCAGCAAGCAGCATGCCAGCCAACTGGCAAGGCACCGCCCTGTTCAACGGTCCAGCATACCTCGCGTTTCAGCCCTTGTGGGTCAGACCATACGGCCGAGAAAATAGCAAAATCCAAAAGCCCGATTGTTTGCGTGATTAGGAAATACAGCAAAACAACCGTCAAAAACGCAATCAGGATTGATTTGATTGCGCCGCCAATCGAGCCGAAATCAGACATGCTGGCGAAAATATTTTTATATAGCCAGCCGGTAATTCCAACCTCAGATGGCGGCGGCGGCAATAATGGTGCAGCTTCGGTTCGCACATATCCTGCCTGCGCATCAACAACCAATGAAGCAGGTTTTTTCGCCCCGGTTTTTGATGGCGCAGTTTTGATTGTTTTCTTGGCCATTCTAGCGCTCCACCAATTTTACGCGGCTGTTAAACCAATTCATGAACGCTGCGGTCAATAACGAGAAAGTCAGATAGACCATCATCATCATAAAGATCATTTCGATCTCTTTACCAACCTGATTAAGCGCCGTGCCGGCAAAGATCG
>JABJBD010000112.1 GCA_018668795.1 Candidatus Puniceispirillum sp.
TGGCAAGATTGAAATCACCAGCCAGAATCATGGCTTTGTCGTTGACCCTGACAGCCTGCCTGATGATGTCGAAATCTCGCATATATCGCTATTCGATCACTCGGTCGAAGGGCTTCGCCACAAAAGTAAACCTGCCTTTTGTGTTCAATACCATCCCGAATCATCACCTGGCCCGCATGATTCGCGATATCTTTTCGAACGCTTCACTGCGTTGATGAATCAGGGGAGATCCTAGATGCCGCGCCGTAATGATATTTCTTCCATTCTCATCATCGGCGCTGGTCCCATCATCATTGGGCAAGCCTGTGAATTTGACTATTCGGGTGCGCAAGCTTGTAAAGCGCTGAAATCAGATGGATACCGGATCATTCTAGTAAATTCCAATCCCGCCACGATCATGACTGATCCGGAGATGGCCGACGCCACCTATATAGAGCCGATTACGCCGGAAACGGTCGCCAAAATCATTGAAAAAGAGCGCCCTGACGCGCTGTTGCCAACCATGGGTGGACAGACCGCGTTGAACACGGCCTTGTCGCTTTACCATGATGGCACATTGGACAAATTCGATGTTGAAATGATTGGTGCCCGTACTAAATCAATCGAAATGGCTGAAGACCGTGAATTATTCCGTCTGGCGATGCAACGTATTGGGCTGGAATGCGCCCGCGCACGCACGATCAGTAATTTTGAAGATGCGCTTGACGCGCTTGAATTTGTTGACTTGCCAGCGATTATTCGCCCGTCCTTTACCTTGGGGGGTGAAGGTGGCGGCATTGCCTATAACAAAGCCGAATTTGAAAATATCGTCCGTAATGGTTTGCGGCTTTCGCCTGTTTCCGAAGTATTGATCGAAGAATCATTGCTTGGCTGGAAAGAATTTGAGATGGAGGTTGTCCGCGACACCGCCGATAACTGTATCATCATCTGTTCGATCGAAAATATTGACCCGATGGGCGTGCATACTGGTGACTCGATCACCGTTGCACCAGCATTGACCCTCACAGACAAGGAATATCAAAAGCTGCGCGATGCATCCTTGGCAGTTTTACGCGAAATTGGCGTTGATACAGGTGGCTCGAACGTCCAGTTCGCTGTCTGTCCGGATACAGGCCGCGTTATTGTGATCGAGATGAATCCCCGCGTCAGCCGGTCATCGGCATTGGCATCAAAAGCAACTGGGTTTCCGATTGCCAAGGTCGCTGCCAGACTGGCGGTTGGCTATACGCTGGATGAACTTGCCAACGACATTACTGGCGTCACACCTGCCAGCTTTGAACCAACTATTGATTATGTCGTCACCAAGATACCGCGTTTCACGTTCGAAAAATTTTCAGGTGCCGAGGCTGTATTATCAACCTCGATGAAGTCGGTTGGCGAAGCGATGGCGGTTGGCCGATCTTTCGAAGAAAGTCTGCAAAAAGCATTACGGTCAATGGAAACAGGGCTGAACGGCCTTGATGAAGTGCCTTTGCCACAATCCGACAGCACGCTTGCTGATGATGCTATGCGGGGCTGGCTTGATGAGCTTGTTCCCTTCCGCATTTTGCGGATCGCACAGGCATTGCGCACGGGCATGACGCCAACAGAAGTGGCCGCCGCCACTGGCTGGGACATCTGGTTCCTTGAACGTATTCAGGCTATTCTTGACGCCGAGACCATGGTCAAGGATCAGGGCATTCCCGATGATGCCTATCCTTTCGTATGGCTGAAATCACTTGGCTTCAGCGACCGCCGCCTTGGCCAGCTTGCCAATCTGCCAGCCAATGATGTAACCGCCAAACGTCTGGCACATAATATCGTGCCTTCCTTCAAGCGGATTGATACCTGCGCTGCCGAATTTGCGTCTGACACTGCCTATATGTATTCAAGCTATGAGCTTGCCAGTGCCTTTGCCAATGGCCTTGGCGGTGCCGAATGTGAAGCTGACCCCTCGGATAGGAAAAAAGTCGTCATTCTGGGCGGCGGGCCAAACCGTATTGGTCAGGGTATCGAGTTTGATTATTGCTGTGTTCATGCCTGTTACGCTTTGTCCGAAGCTGGTTTTGAAACCATCATGATCAA
>JABJBD010000190.1 GCA_018668795.1 Candidatus Puniceispirillum sp.
CGGGTGATCCAGGACTGTTGACCTTGCATGCACTAAATGCCCTGCAACAGGCTGACATCATCATTTATGATGCACTGGTTGATAAAGCACTTTTATCGTGGGCAAAACCCGATGCCGACATTGAGTATGCTGGCAAGCGCGGCGGCAAACCGTCACCCAAACAACGCGATATTTCTTTACGTCTTATCGAATTGTCGAAAGCTGGCAAACGCGTTTTACGTTTGAAAGGCGGCGATCCATTTGTGTTTGGTCGTGGCGGTGAGGAAGCCCAGACGCTTGTTCAAGCAGGCATCAGATTGCGGATCATTCCGGGCATTTCGGCAGGTATCGGCGGACTTGCCTATGCTGGCATTCCGGTCACGCATCGTGATGTGAATCAGTCAGTAACCTTTTTGTCCGGACATGACCGAACTGGCCTGATGCCATCGGCGCTTGACTGGGACGCGCTTTCCAAAGGGTCACAAGTCATTGTCATGTATATGGCAATCAAGCATATGCCTGATATCTGTAAAAAGCTGATCGCCGCTGGCCGTGATCCACATGAACCTGTTGCGGTGGTTAATAATGCAACACGCGATGATATGCAGGTATTGGAAACAACGCTGATAAAGGCACATGAAGATATAACAACATCAGGGATTGGCGCACCCGCGATTGTTTGTATTGGACGTGTTGCGTTGATGCGGCAATGTCTTGACTGGATGGGGCAGATGCAAGGCATTCCGCCGCGCAATCTTGATCCGCTTGGCGTAAGGTCAGAAGCGGAAACCGGATAATGACATGTAAAGGTTTTGTCGTTAGCGGTTTGTCCTCAGGCAGTGGCAAAACAGTTATCACCCTTGGCCTTTTGAATGCACTACGCAAATCAGGCATGTCTATTGCTGCGGCTAAATCCGGCCCCGATTATATTGATAGTGCCTTTTTAAAAGCCGCCGCCGGTCAGGCCGCCATCAATCTGGATAGTCATGCCATGACGCCAAAGTTGATTGACAGTCTGCTCGACAGGCATTTAGCGCGACAGAAAGCCAATAGATTGATTGTCGAAGGCGTCATGGGGCTTTTTGACGGCACACATAATGGCCGCGGTAGTACAGCGGATCTGGCTTGTCATCTTGGCCTGCCAATTATCCTTGTCATTGATGTGCGCAATACTGCGCAAAATGCGGCCGCGCTTGCTGCCGGCCTTGACCATATATTGCGCCAGCATGCGCAAGGTCATGCCGCAGGCGCGTCAAATACACATATAGCTGGCCTTATTTTAAACCATGTGGCGTCCCCCCGCCATCACACACTTATTGCCGAAGCCATGTCACATTATGACATCCCCATGCTTGGCAGCATACCAACAACGGCTGATATTGATGTGCCATCACGCCATCTTGGCCTTGTTCAGGCCGCTGATCTGGCCGCAAGTGGCCGTCTTGATAGCGTGATTGATGCCGCTACAAAGCTTGTAGAAACACATCTTGATCTCAGCCTTATTCAAAAGCTTGCCGTACCACTTGCATTACAGGCCACACCACAAACGGCACTAGCTGTTCCAGCCCAGCATATTGCGATAGCAAATGATGCGGCATTCGGCTTTAGCTACAGCCATATCATTGATGAATGGGCGGCATCTGGTGCCACAATATCACCCTTTTCACCGTTAAATGACGAAGTCCCCCCTGCAGATGCCGAATTTGTCTATATGCCTGGTGGTTATCCAGAGTTGCATTTGCCACGATTAAGCACTGCCAAGCATTTCATAGGCGGCATTAAACAAATGGCCAGCCAAAATATCCCCATCTATGGCGAATGTGGTGGCTTTATGGTTTTGGGTGACGCCATTATCGATGCCGACGGCACCCGCTTTGCAATGGCAGGGTTGCTTGGCCTTGAAACCAGTTTTGCCAAACGCAAACTGCATCTTGGCTACCGGACACTGACAACTAAACATGCAGGTCTGTGGAATGACAAGCTTGCCAGCACCCTTATGGCGCATGAATTTCATTATACAACAGCCACCAAATCCGCTGGTGATGCGCTTTTTGATGCCAAAGATGCGGCAGGTAACAATGTCGGGACTATGGGGCTTATCAAAGGTAGTGTTACCGGCTCTTACGCCCATATCATCGCCGCTATCTAGACTTATGCTTTGTCCTTTTTGGGGCGCAAAATATGGACATGCTCAGAATCATATAAAGCGCTGTCACGGAAATCGATGTCTTGATCAAGGCTTTTACCAACAAAAATCAAAGCCGTGCGGGTAATTTTTTGCGCCTGTGCAGCTTTGTGCATATGTGCCAGATCCGTATGAATATAGGCCTCATCAGGCCAGCCAACGCGATAGGCAATGATGACCGGACAGTCAGATCCATAAAAAGGCGTCAAATCACGCTCTATCTGACGCAAATTGCGCACGGATAGATGAATAGCAAGGGTGGCTCCAGTTCGACCAAGGCTGGTCAGTTCCTCACCTTTCGGCATAGCTGATGATTTCATCGCTGTCCGCGTCAATATAAGGCTCTGGCTGACCTCGGGTATGGTTAATTCGATACCCAGTGCCGCCGCAGCAGCAGCATAGGCAGAAACGCCAGGCGTGATGTCATAATCAATACCAAGTTTCTTTAACCGCCGAATTTGTTCGGCAATAGCACCATATAGTGACGGATCACCTGAATGAACACGCGCAACATCCATACCTTTTTCGTGCGCAAGGCTAATTTCAACCATGATTTGATCCAGTGTCAAAGAGGCTGTGTCAACGACCCGTGCATTGTCAGGGGCGGATGCCACAACCGCTTCAGGCACCAATGATCCAGCGTAAAGGCAAACCGGACAGCTTTCGATCAAGCGTACCCCCCGAACCGTAATTAATTCAGGGTCACCAGGCCCAGCACCAATAAAGTGAACAGTCATGCCTTTGTTTCCTTGTCCTGCGACATAGAATTATCAAGATGTTTAGCATAGCCCCGCGGGGTGTAGATCGCTGGCCCAGCGCCACGTTCAAACATACGCGATGATTGGGCACCAACCATGACAACAGTCAGCATATCGACATCATCAATGTTCAATGTGCCAAGTGTGATATAGGTCAGTTTCTCATCGGGACGCCCTAAATTTTGCGCCAACAAAACCGGCACATTGTCGCCGCGATAGGAAATAAGAATATCTCTGGCTGCCGCTAGCTGGCTTCGCCGTCGCATTGAAACCGGATTGTAAAAAGCAATAACAAAATCACCTGCACCAGCGGCATGAATACGTTGTTCAATAGCTGTCCATGGCGTCAATAAATCTGATAATGAGATAGTGCAGAAATCATGACCTAGCAAAGCCCCTGACCTTGCGGCGGCAGCCTGAAGTGCCGAAATTCCAGGGGCACTGACAATTTCAACCCGCCGCGCGGCATCGCTAACGCCGCCTGTATCATCAGTGCGATCAAGCAATTCAAACACCAATGCCCCCATTGCATAAATACCCGCATCACCTGAACAAATAATGGCAACATCCTTGCCAGTAGCGGCCGTTTCCAAGGCATAACGACAACGCGCTTCTTCTTCGCCAAGCTTGAAATCCCGCCTTGGAATATGAGCCGCGATGGCACCTAGAATATCAATATACAGTCCATAACCAACCAGCTCATCAGCTGTCTGTATCATGCGTGATGCCTCAGGTGTCCGCCATGAGCTTTGCCCGGGACCAATCCCGACAAGCATAACCCGACCCGTTTTTCGACCGCCCAACTTAATGATGTCCAAACAAGGCGTATCAAGCATGGCAACTGCCATCGTGGCTGATGCCGATTTCTGTTTTTCGACAATCAAACGTCCATTTGCACCCGTCGCCGCCAATGCCGCGGCTTCGGCGACGCCATGCGCCCCAATTTCGTTAAAGACAACATCCGACGGATTTGCCAAACGCGGCGTTTCAGCTTCAAGACGTGCGACATCAAAAACCTGAAACGGAACATCAAGATGTGCGGCCAAAGCCTTAATTGCTGGCTCATCAGCCTTAATATCAACCGAGACTATGGCGGCAATCGCCGCCGGATTGAGGTCATGCGTAGCCAGATGTTCAAGGACATGCGAAATCAATTCATCTGCCGCACATCCTCTTGCACACCCAACACCCAGAACAAGCTGTTGCGGGCAAAAGACAAGCTGATTGCTGGCGGGGTGAATTGCACGCATCGTGGCAGTCAAAATCACGTCATCACCATGCGGCACTTCAGCCAGCCATTTATCAAGTGCCGGTTGGGCTTCACCATCGCGCCTTGCGCCTGTTCCAGCCAGCAAAGTTGCCATGACTGATGTGGCCTGATCGGGATTTGCCAGCCGCCACCCTTGCGGCGGTTCGTCCAGTGATACCGCCCAAGTGATATTGCCTGCGGTGGTGACTGCGATATGACAATCATCTTTGGACGCTAGTGCTTTGGCGATCGCGAGTCCGCCATGATGCCCACCCAGCAAGGGCACAATATTCAGACCATCATCCGATAGAGCTAATAGCGGCGCATCAGCTGTTTTATGCAAAAGATAAGGGGCAACCGCGCGGATCAGGATGCCCGATGCACAAATACCAATTATTGGACGCCCTGCCACAAATAATGCGCCAATATGGGCGATTGTGTCATCGAACTGATATGGCGCATCAGGACATCGCCCTTGCAAGCCATGAATATCGGCATCAATACGCGACGCCAGCGTTCTGGCAAGAGTCAGCCCCGTTGCCGTCAATACGACAAAAACAGGACTCTGGGACGTTATAGCCATGGATCATCGCCCTTATACAAAATAATCATTGAAAAATAAGGCGCATCATCAGGAGCATCAGATAATTTGCGACAGGTTTGATGCGGTAATGACGCATGACTGACATAACGGGCTGTTTCGGCGTACCCTAGCTGATCAAACAGGCTTCGAATGCGCGCCAGGTGACGGCCCACCTTTATGATTACAACCGCTTCGGCAGCTTTGATGCCTGCCGCCAACGTGGCATCATCCAGAGGGGCAGGCAGAATGGTCAAAATATCGTTACGTGCCACAAGCGGGTGCGCCTCAGCCGCCGCACAGGCCGTCATCGAGGTTATGCCGGGAATGATTTCAACTTCATAATCACGAAAACGCGCCAGTAAATACATAAATGAGCCATAGAATAACGGGTCCCCTTCACACAAAACGATAACATCACGCCCCGCATCAAGATGGGCTTTAATCGCAATTGCGCCCTGATCATAGATGTTTTGTGCTGGCATCCGTCCGCTTCGCATTGGCACCAGCATTGGAATTTCAACAGCATCATCAGATATGGCATCCACAACAATTGAGCGCGCAAAGCTGACACCATTATCAGGTGCCGGATAGGCAATGACTTGGGCGGATTCAATCAGGTTCCATGCGCGGCGCGTGACAAGTTGTGGATCGCCTGGACCCGTGCCAACGCCATATAATGTCCCTAAATTCATGTGCCGTTCCCGCTTATATTGGCGTCTTTATGCCAGACCCATTGTGTAACCGGCATCAATGCACGCCAGCCATGATAACCGCCAACAGGGTCAGCATGATTCACAGCTATGCGGGTCAAATCGCCTTTTGTGGCTTGCCAAGACGACAACAATATTGCTTCGCTTTCCAGTGTGACCGCATGAGCAACAAGCACACCACCTAGACGAAGGTGTTTCTGACATAAAGAAATAACCTCAGGTGACAAACCGCCGCCAATAAAGATAGCATCGGCAGGCGGCAGGTCAGCCAACGCATCAGGCAAGGTCGCATGTAGCGCATGAAACCCTGCCGCATCTGGATCATTAGTCGGCGCGCCAACACCGTGACGCATGGCATTATTTACGGCACGTTTGATCTGTGCAGCATCGCGATCAATCGCATAGGCCTTGCCGCGCGGTGCATGACGCAGAAAATCAATCGAAACCGCGCCTGAGCCAGCACCAACATCCCAAAGCACAGCGTCCGGAAAGGGTGCCAGTTTTGCCAGCGCGCTTGCCCGTAAATCGCGCTTTGTCATTTTGCCATCAGTTTCAAACAGACTGTCCGAAAGTGCCATGCCTGCTGCACCTACATCTTCAGGAACGGTGATCGCCATGATATGAAAATCGGAAATGTTTGTATGTGCCCATGTGCTGGCAACACCATCATGGCGGGCTTCTTGATCGCCGCCAATATCACCTAAAGCTGTCATCTGCGCTGATCCATATCCGTAATCAACCAGAAGTGTGGCAATATCTGCAGCAGATTGGCAGTTCGCCGTCAACACAAGCAGACGCGCCCGTGGATAGAGATAAGGAACAATAGACGTTATCGGCCGACCATGCACCGTTACCGTTTCACATGAGGCAAGTGGCCACCCCATGCGTGATGCCGCCATCTGAAACCCCGAAACAGCAGGCATGATCGCGCATCTTTCATGACCAAAATGTGCGATCAGGCTTGCGCCAACGCCAAACCACAATGGATCACCTGTTGCAAGAATAACAATGTTTCCGTCAACAGCCTCAAGCCTAGCCGTCAAATCAGAAAATGGTGATGGCCAACTTTCAATCTCACCATCGGCATCAATCGTCGCATGAAAGCGTTTCGATGCAAATATGTAATCGGCGGTCTTGATTTTAGCGCGTGCGTCCGGCGCCAAAGCCATGCATCCTGCCTCGGTGACGCCAATAATCGTGATTTTTTGACTGGCTTTGCGCATTATGGCCGTCTCGCAATCATGGCAAGCGCATTTAATGCCGCCGCGGCAATCGCCGACCCGCCTTGGGTACCATGAAGGGTAATAAAAGCAGGCATCTTTAGCGGGCTGGGCTTTGCATGATTACCGGTTACATGGCTATCATCAGATAGTGCCACCAATGATGCCAGTGCTGCTTTTGATTCAGCCGCGCCGATAAAACCAACAGGAAAACCAAGGATCAAGGCTGGTTTGACTGACTCATCGCGTATGCGTTCAAGCAAACGGAACAATGCCGTTGGCGCATTCCCAATAACCACAATGCCGCCATTAAGCCGTTCATCCCACAGATCAACCGCCGCTGCCGAGCGAGTGGTTTTGTCCGCCAACGCTCTAGCTGGTGTTTGCGGATCATTAAGTGTTACCAGAACCGAATTATCAGCAGGCAGAAACCGCCGTGTAATACCCGACGCCACCATTTCACAATCACAAAAAATATCTGCACCTGCCCGCAAAGCGGCAATACCTGCGGATACCGCATTGATATCAATAATCAGCTTTTCAGCCACATCAATCATACCGCACGCATGAATGATGCGGATGGCAATTTCGGCGTCATCATCCGAAAAAATGTCCAGCTTTGCCTGCTCACGAACAAGTGCAAAGGAAGCATCGTAAATGGCCTGCGGGTCTTTGATATAGGAATAGGTTGTCATCAGCGCCACTCAGCTATCTTATTCCTGACTGGATTTGGGTTTGTGACTGCGCACCGACTCTGGCCCATGCGGATGTTTGGCATGCGGATAGGGTTGATGCGTGTGTCCATGATGATGGTCATGGTCATGGTCGTGGTCGTGATGATGATGGTCACTATCAAGCCGACATGCACCGCTACAGAAACTATCGCATAACTGACAGTCCTCGACATTGCTTCCAGGGGCTGAAATGCCCTGCCCTTCGACATGGTGATGATGGCTTTCCTGCGCCACACCAACATCAGCTTCAAAACCAAGCACCTGTGCCCGATATTTACACAAGGCACAGTTCATATTGTTATTGCCATCGATGATTTCCCGCACACGGTCAGCAAAGGTCGCAATTACCTTTGGATGGTCATTAAGATAACTGGCTTTGATAAATTCAATGTCTGGATAATGACCTGCCACTTCGTCAGTAAAACCATAAATACGGTCAATTAGAATGCCCGAAAACAGGAAATACGGAAACACAACAACGCGTTTATAGCCAAGCCGCGCCACATGTTCGAGACACGGCTGAACCAGAGGGAATGTCACACCGCTATAGCCAACTTCTGCCCAACCAAAGCCCATGCCTTCCCATAGCATCCGGCAAATTTTTGATACGTTAGAATTAGCATCTGGGTCCGAAGCACCACGCCCAATTACAACAAGACAAGTATCGGCAAGATCAACCTGACCATAGGCGGCGTTTGCCTCATCAACAGCCGCTTTAATCCGGTCGCCAGCAGCTTGCAGCATTTGCAAATCAATCGCCAATTCACGGCCATACTGGATGGTAATGTCATGTTCAGCCGCATATGTGTTCAGCACCGATGGAATATCATTTTTGGCATGTCCAGCCGCAAATAACATGCCTGGCACCGCCAGCACATGCGTCACCCCTTTGGCGCGCAAAGCATCCAGACCTGTTTTGATTACTGGCGTTGCAAATTCCAAATACCCATATTCAACCGGCCAGTCAGGAAACAATGGTGCCAGTTTTTCCGCTAGAACGGCAAATTCTGTGACAGCCGACTTTGACCGTGAACCATGTCCACAAATCATCACACCATATTTTTGTGGCGTTTGATTTCCAATTTCATCATGCATTTTGTTCTGCCTCGTCGCCTGCGTCAGGGTTTTCAACATTGTCATCCGATATGTCACTATCAGCTTTTTTGACATCTCTATCTTGTGAACGTTTGCTTTGAGCGACCAGAATGCCAGCAAGACCAACAGCCAACCCGCCCAACACAGCACCAGCAACATGGCTGTGACCAGCCAATTCACCAAAAT
Source organism: Candidatus Puniceispirillum sp. (assembly GCA_018668795.1). Taxonomy (GTDB): domain Bacteria; phylum Pseudomonadota; class Alphaproteobacteria; order Puniceispirillales; family Puniceispirillaceae; genus Puniceispirillum. The sequence goes on from JABJBD010000190.1 coordinate 8,700, forward strand.
GACCAAGATGGGCAAAAGCAGGCACAGCGATCAGGTTACACGTAATGCCGCAACCAAATATAAAAAAGCGGGAACTATTTCTATGCATATATATCTCACATCAAAAATGGCCAAACCATGGATTTGTGGAGATATGCTAGATATGGAAGCAAAGCGCAAAACTAGGATCACAGCCATGTTGCTGTTTCATAGACCTTGGCCCGGGGCCCGGAATTGGATGCCTGATTTAGGTACACCGCACCGGAATCGCTTTCATCTTGTTAACAAGTCCACCGTCCTTGTCTATGCATACTAGGAAGTTGCGGTAATTACAATTACCCATAAACGCCATTAATTGAGCGAATTGGAACATGCGCATTGAGCCACGCCCCTTATATCGCTTAATATCACGGCGAAAACATATCGTTAGCGGAACATTTCATCCTGATGCCATTACTTTCCGACATTGAATTGAGAGCACTTGTTCTGATTGCGGCTATCTTGATTGACAGGGTGCTTGGCGAGCCAGCGCTTTTATGGCGGCATTTTCCACATCCAGTTGTTGTTTTTGGGAAATTGATAGGCTTTCTTGAGCAACGTCTTAATCAAAAAAATAAAAAATGGACTGGTAAAAGGCGGCGCATACATGGCGTGCTGGCGATAACTATTCTGATGATCAGTTCTGGAATTACGGGATATATGGCATCTTTTGGCGGACTGATTGCCGATATTATTATCGTCACCGTCCTGCTTGCTGGCAAATCATTACATGAACATATAGATGCAGTTGCCCATGCCTTGCGCCGCGATATTACATCTGCCCGCAAAGCTGTTGGTATGATTGTCGGGCGCCGAACTGACAAATTAGATGAACATGAAATAGCGCGTGCTGCCATCGAAACAGGTGCCGAGAATCTGTCAGATGGCGTTTTTGCCCCTGCTATATGGTATCTAGCTTTTGGTTTGCCTGGCATTCTTATTTATAAAATGACAAATACCGCTGACAGCATGATCGGTTATAAAAATGCACGATATTATGCTTTTGGTTATGGTGCGGCAAAATTCGATGATCTGTTAAACTATGTTCCAGCACGTCTGACGGCACTATTCATTAGCCTAGCTGGAATTTTAACTGGCAAGTTTCGCTTGTCTAACGTGCATAGAATTGCCCCAGATGCGCACACGCATAATTCGCCAAATGCAGGCTGGCCAGAAGCCGCTATGGCATATGCGCTTGGTATCTGGCTGGCAGGATCACGATATTATGGAAACCGACTGGTTGATGCCCCTCGTATGAATATTGAAGGATGTTTGGTCAAAACAGACGACATCAAGAAATCGCTGTGGATATTGACGCTTTCGCAAATACTGTTTCTGGTTGTTATTGCATTATTGTTGATATGGCGACACGCATCTATCTAGGGCGTTTTAGTAAGACCCGCAATTTTGGCAATTTTATCCATATCAAGATGCGTTGCTATATGCGCCGCCAATTTATCCAAAATTTCATCTACCAGATCATTATAATTGATCTGACTTTCTGTTCCACCAAGTTGGCGCATGAAGGACGTACGAAATTCATTACTGCTGAAAATGCCATGCACATAACTGCCCGCGACAAGACCGCTTGGCGATATAGCACCTTCAGGGCGTCCATCAATCATCAGCAAGGGGCGTTCTCTATCTTTACCTTGGGTTCTGCCAACATGAATTTCATAACCCGAAACCGGAACGCCGCCATCTAATGTTGTAGCGGTAACATGTCGGACGGTTTTATCATCTGCCAGAAATGTCTCGACATCCAGCAAGCCGAGCCCCTCTGCTGATCCTGCTTTGCCTTCAATAGCATGCGGGTCATGCACCCATTTACCAAGCATCTGATAACCGCCACATAGTCCCAATACACGGCCACCACGCCGGACATGTCCGATGATATCGGCATCCCACCCTTGCTGGCGAATAAAGGCAAGATCGGAAATTGTCGCCTTTGAGCCGGGTAATAGAATAACATCGGCATCAGCAGGAATAACATCTCCTGCCTGAACAAGCGCCAGATCAATCCCGGGTTCAGCCGATAAAGGATCAAGGTCATCAAAATTGGCAATACGGCGCAGAACTGGCACAACAATTTTCAAGGCTTTATCTGATTTGCCAGCCGAATGCGATGATTCTATATCAAGTATGTCTTCAGCGGGTAACAGCCGCGCGTCAGAAAACCACGGCAAAATACCAACCCCATCCCATTTGGTGTGGGATTCGATAATTTTCATGCCCTCACTAAATAGATTAGTATCACCGCGAAATTTATTGATTATAAACCCTTTTATCAAATTTGAATCCATATCATCAAGCACCATTTCCGTGCCAACTAGACTGGCAATAACACCGCCTCGATCAATATCACCAACAAGAATAACGGGAATATTTGCTGCCTGTGCAAAGCCCATATTGGCGATGTCACCAGCACGTAAATTGACTTCTGCCGGACTGCCTGCGCCTTCAACAATGACTAGGTCAACTGACGTGGCAAGCTGATCGTAACTGTCCATCACACGCGGCAATAATGTCGCTTTATGTGTTCCGTATTCCTTTGCACGCATACTGCCAAAGCGTTTTCCCTGAACTATGATCTGTGCACCAGTATCTGTTTCAGGTTTTAATAAAACTGGATTCATATGAACCGAAGGCGCAACCCGGCAAGCCAAAGCTTGCAACGCCTGCGCACGCCCAATTTCGCCACCATCATCAGTGGCCGCCGCATTGTTCGACATATTCTGTGGTTTAAATGGACGTACCGTTAGCCCCTGATTAGCAAAATAACGGCATAAGCCAGCGACCAACACCGATTTGCCAACATTTGAGCCAGCACCCTGAATCATTACGCACGGTGTTGGAGAACGTGGTGATGATGGCGCCGACAGGTCAACCATTAAAATTCAACGCCAATCTGAGCCTTTATGCCTGAACGGAACGGATGCTTGATGAGCGACATATCAGTGACAAGATCAGCAATTTCAATCAATTCTTCAGCCGCATTGCGCCCCGTTAGGACAACATGTGTCATATCAGGCTTTTTGGTTTGCAAAAAGGTGATCACTTCATCAAGCGGAATGTAACCATAACGAAGGGCAATATTGATCTCATCAAGCAACACCATTGTATTTCTATCATCAAGAATTAGTGTCTTTGCTTTTTCCCAGGCGGCTGTGGCGGCGGCAATATCGCGCTCTTTATCCTGAGTTTCCCATGTAAAGCCCTCACCCATGGTATAAAACTGGCATAAATCACCAAAATGAGCCGTGATCAGGTTTCGTTCACCTGTATCCATCCCACCTTTGATAAATTGAACAACAGCACAAGGCATCTGATGCGCGATGCACCGAAAAATCATGCCAAAGGCGGCGGATGATTTGCCCTTACCTTTGCCTGTATTGACAATGATCAGGCCTTTCTCCTGTATCTTGCTGGCCATGATCTTGTCACGCGCCTGTTTTTTCTTCGCCATCTTGCTGTTATGGCGGTCAATGTCATTCGGCACCTGATCATCATTCATGTTAGGCTCCTCCTTCGTTTCTCAAGCTCAGCTTGCACGCTATTACGTCTTGGTGTCCATAGGCCGCGGGCGATTGCCTCTTCAAAGCGTGCCAGCATATCGTCATAGGCCGCATCATTAGCCGTTTCAAGAAAATCGCGCACTAGGTCATCTTCTATATAGGCTTCATAAAGTGCGGTGAAATGATGTTCATCAACCATCCGTGTTGTTGCGGCAAAAGCAAACAGATAATCAACTGTTGCCAGCATTTCAAAAGCACCCTTATAGCCATGCCGCATGGCACCAGCGATCCATTTAGGATTACTGGCGCGCCCCCTGACGACACGACTGATTTCTTCGGCAAGGCTTCGAATCACAGGGCGCTCAGGCAACGAGTGATCATTATGATATATCGGCACATCTCGCCCTGACAGATGCGCCACTGCGGCAGACAGACCGCCAGCAAATTGGTAATAATCATCACTATCAAGAATGTCATGTTCACGATTATCCTGATTATGCAATACCGCATCCGACGAAGCCAATCGTGCCTCTAGCGCATCGCGGGCATCAACGCCTGATAATTGTTCGCCATAAGCATAGGAAGACCATGTCAGGAATGCTTCGGCAAAATCAGCACGCTGTTCCCAGATACCTTCATCAATCAGAGTTTGCAGACCTGCACCATAGGCACCTGGCTTGGCGCTGAAGATGCGCATGGTGCTTTGGCGTATAGCCTCTTTTTGCGATACACCATTGGCTGTCAGTTTTTCTGACTCGGCACGCGCAGCGGCGGCAAGCGGATTTTGGTCATCAGGTTCGTCTAGTGACGCTACCGCCTGAACAGCACGGTCAATAAGGCTCATCTGCGCGGGAAAGGCATCGCGGAAAAACCCTGAACAACGCAATGAAATATCAATGCGGGGGCGTCCTAATACCGCTAGGGGCATAATGTCAAACCCCGTTACGCGGCGCGAATTATTATCCCAAACTGGTTGCACCCCCATCAAGGCTAGTGCCTGAGCGATGTCATCACCGCCAGTGCGCATGTTTGATGTGCCCCATGCCGATAGCACCATTGCCTTTGGCCAATTCCCATGATCGAGCAGATACCGGTCAAGCAAGGCATTTGCCGACGCCCAGCCCAGACGCCATGCAACAGGCGTTGGCAAAGCGCGGCTATCAATTGAAAAGAAATTGCGACCTGTTGGCAAAACTTCAGGGCGGCCACGTGTCGGCGCGCCAGATGCACCTGCCGGCACAAACTGTCCAGCAAGGCCGCGTTGCAAAGACTCTGCCTCAGCATGGCCACACGCATTTAATGATGCGCGAATTGAATCCAACCCATGAGCCAGCACCATTGCCGACGCTGGACCGGGCGGATCAATATCACCAGCAACCAGTGCCAGTGCAAGCGCATCAAGACGTTCAACAGTATCGCCATGACTTCGCCAAACAGTATCAAGCAGATTATCAAGAATAGACGGGTGCGCGCCCAACCATGGGGTGGCGCGTTCGGTCGTTAGTGGATCAAATAGATCATCATCGCCCGACAGCCCCAGATCATCAGCCAAAGCACGAATCAATGACCCATGCTTTCCCTCACCATCATTTCGGGGGGTCCGCAAAATTTGCACGAGCAACGCGTTCAGCAAGTCATGCGCGGCATTACGGCCAAAAATATGCAAGCCATCACGGATTTGCAGTTCCTTAATGTCACATAGGAAATTATCAAGTTTCAGCAGTTTTTCGCCAGCATCATCATCCGGCAGAATACCACAATCTTTGGCCAAGCCAGCCCGTTCAGCATCGATGAGAATATCTTGCAATAGCGCCGCAGAACGGGCTTTATCCATGCCAGCCGCTTCGTAATATTCATCCATCTGTGACTCGATTGCCGCCATGATTCCATGCGAGTCAGCATTTGTCATAGGAGGTGTCAGGTGATCAAGTATAACCGCCGCACTGCGCCGTTTTGCCTGCGCCCCCTCACCCGGGTCATTTACAATAAAGGGATATAAATGCGGTACCACCCCCAGAACAGCCTCAGGGTAGCATGATGAGCTCAAAGCAAGCGCCTTGCCAGGCAGCCATTCCAGATTGCCATGCTTGCCAAAATGGATAACGGCATCCATGCCCCAGATTTCACGCAACCAAATATAAAAAGCGAAATAATTATGTGGGGGCACCAAATCAGGCGCGTGATACGTCGCCTTTGGATCTATATTATACCCCCGTGCTGGCTGTACGCCAACGACGGCATTACCAAAGGTCAGAACCGGAATACGAAATACCGTGCCATCAAACATAGGGTCATTGTCAGGTGCACCCCATCGTTCCGTTACCGCAATACGCACATCATCTGGCAATGACGCAAAGGCGTGAACATAGTCATCATGAGCCAGCGTTACAAAGGACTGCCGGCCTTGCCAACCTGCATTTGTTGGCCCCGCGCGTAGGGCAGATATTAACTTGGCACTTGAGTCCGGTAAATCAGTGATCGTATAGCCCGCAACCTGTAAATCGCGCAACGCCTGAAACGCACTTTCCGGCGTATCAAGCCCAACCCCATTAGCAATGCGTCCATCCTTGTTTGGATAATTAGCAAGGATAAGAGCAATCTTTTTGTCAGCCGGTTTTATATAGCGTAACGCACACCATTTTGCCGCTAATGTGGCAACAAATTTGACACGCTCTGGCACCAACACATAATGCGTTGTCATGGCATGCGTGACCGGATCTTTGCTAAGCGGCTTTTTAAAGGCAATGGCACGCGATAGAATCCGACCATCCAACTCGGGCAATGCCACATTCATTGCCAGATCACGCGCGGTCAGACCTGCCGAATTATCCTGCCAATCAGACACGCGGTTTGACGCCAGAACCACCTGAAATACAGGGGCATCCACCACGCCAAAAGGCCCTGCTGAACGCATGTTTTGTTCACCTGGGCGGGCTTTATCAACAGCTGATGGATCAGACACAGCAAAAGAGGTCATGTTTAAAATCACATCCGCTTTTGCACTGCGCAGACATTCGGCAACAATACCAGCTGTTTGTGCTTCCTTGAGACTGGAGGCAAAAATAGGAAGTGGATTCATCCCTGCCGCAATACAAGCATCGATCAACCCGTCGATAGGTGCCAGATCACCTGCCTGTACAAGCGCCCGGTAAAATACCAGTGCCGCCACAGGCCTTGTTTTATCCTGCCAATGCGACTGGATAGTGGCAAAGTCTGGTAGATCATCATGCGGCCAATAAAGACCTGCACGAAGTAATGGCCTAGCTGGTGGGGCGTTATTGGTGTTATCGGCAATGTCATGAAGGCGCAGAAAGAAAGCCTCGGCGTTCATTAAACCGCCACCGTCAAGATAACCAGCAAGGTCAGCGCATACCGACGCATCAACCGACGACAAATAATCAAGTTCGGCATCGGGTTTACCATCACCAGAAATGAAAATGACTTTGGTATCTGTCGCTTGAGCAAGCTGGCGTAATTGTTGGGTACCATAAGTCCAGTAAGATGCACCCCCAAGCAACCGCACAACGACAATGCGTGCTTTAGTAGCGGTTTTTTCGATATACAAATCAACCGAATAGGGATGTGTCAGGCTCAGATAATTGGCAATGCGAATATCACCAATATCTGCATTCTTATGTTTCAATGATGTGGCCGCGGCAGTCAGCAAACTGACTTCGGTGTCTGCCGATGATAAAATGATGATATCACCCGGAGGCTGGGCTAAATCAACTGCCTCTTCGGAATCATATAAGGCACCACTTTCATCAATTTTAAGAAGATGCATTAGCCAAACTACCGCCCAGCTGTGTTGCGATTGCCACACCGTCAAGCCCAGCCAAACCAATCACAACCAACTGGCCAACTTTGGCCTCGGTATCACGCGCATAATAGCTGTCCACACGCTTACCAACTGCCTGAACGACAAGTGGTAGCGCTTTGCCAGCTTCCTGTAGCCGCCCCTTGGCACGCAAGATACCATGCTGGCCAGCCATATCAGCAAGTTTAGCCGTTAGCGTTTCAGCACTATCAATCACCCCCATTGCAATGATGAAAGATGCAAATTCATCATGTCCATGATCATGTTCGTGGTGGTGATCTTCATCATCATCGTCATCATGATGATGATGGTGATGATGATGCGCATGCGCGGCGCGGGCGTGCGCTTGATCTTCCATATCCAGCCCTAAAATCGCATCCATAGGGGCAACACCGCCAGCAACCGAAATAATCGGTGTTGGCTCGTCCAGATGGCTTTCCACCATGGCCTGCGCCCGTGCTATACCCGCATCATCAAGCATATCAGACTTTGATATAACAATCAGATTAGCGGCTAATATCTGGTCTTCAAACAATTCATCAATCGGGCTTTCGTGATCCAGCTCTTCATCTGCTTTGCGCTGGGCTTCCAGAGCCTCAAGATCATGGGCAATGCCACCTTTGGCCAACGCTGGGCCATCAACCAATGTCACAACCCCATCAAGCATTACCTGAGATTTAATGTCTGGCCAGCCAAAAGCCTGAACAAGTGGTTGTGGCAAAGCCAGGCCCGAAGTTTCGATCACAATATGGTCTGGCGGTGGGTCCTGTGCCAGCAATGTCTGAATACTGGGCAGAAAATCATCAGCGACAGTGCAACAGATACAGCCATTGGCAAGTTCGATAATATCTTCAGCCCGACAGGAATCGGCGCCACATTCCTGTAACATATCGCCATCCATGCCAATGTCCCCAAATTCATTCACGATCAACGCCAACCGCTTGCCATTGGCTTGCATGATAATATTGCGAATAAGCGTTGTCTTTCCCGAACCAAGAAAGCCGGTGATAACAGTTGCTGGAATACGGGCGTGAGACATGAAAACCTTCTTTGACTGAATTTAGAAATATAAAACTATAAAAGGCAGAACTGCGTTCTGCCTTTTAACCAATGCGGCAGGGCATTACATCGCTGGAAAGATCAGGCCTTCAACAAGCTCGACCATGTAGGCAACGCCAACACCAGCCATTAAAGCACCCGCCAGACGCGGCTGAAGTGATGCAGCTGACGTAGCTTTCCACATATTGGCCGCAACATAGCCTACAAACAATGCAATCGCCATCTGGACAAGGCCAAAGCCCGCAAGATAGGCAATGAGGGGCGTGGCTTCAGCACCAATAACAGCGGCGCCATATGCCCAACCATGAAACAGACCGATGACCGCCGCACCTGCTGTCATTGGGACAACCGATGTAAGCTTGCCGCGCATGGCAATGACACCCGCAACAATGACAGACGCTGTAATGACAACTTCGGCAAACGGAAGCACTAGTGCAGAAATGGTCATCAATGTTCCAGCCATGGTGCCAAGTACGAAACCAGCTGGCAAAATCATACGCTGTTTATGAAAAGCTGCGATAAGACCAATGGCCACGACAAAAGCAAAATGGTCAAACCCGATAACCGGATGTCCTACACCAGACAAAAATCCATGAATCAAGGTTTGCGGCACCTCACCACCAAGTGGATGATGCGCAAAGGCACTCGAAAGAGTTATAGACGAAAACGCGACTGCTAAAGCAAGAATTCTATGCATTTAGGTACTCCCAAAATAAAGCCCTCAGGCTGTTGCGGGGTACATTGATGACGGCGTTCCATGATGGACGACATCTTCACGGCACTCCCCGACCGTTTCAATCCGTATTCCAAGGCAGGTCTCCTGGCTTATGGTCATTTGTTCTCCGTCCTTCCCAGCGCTTGCAAAGGCGAACCTTGGCAAGATACCAGTGGCATTTCGAAGAACGACCAGTTCACAGTCGCGGGGACGGCTATGGAATCAGATGGCTTGTTTCATCATTAACCATATTCCCTCTTTAAGGCATGATGCTAAGCATCATAGCCACCTGCTTCTTGTTGTTTTCAGTCTTTCCACAAACGCGACACTAAAGCC
>JABJBD010000191.1 GCA_018668795.1 Candidatus Puniceispirillum sp.
GAACAATGCGGGCGCAATGTGTCAGAAACGGCGCGCCGCCTGCGTATGCATCGACGTACTTTGCAACGTATTCTGAGCAAGCACGCACCGCGAAGCTAGGCTGTGTCGTGTTGCCATGCCGCAATGCCATTTAAGATAGATATTTTCCATACATGCTTGGCCTTGTGCGCGTAGCCTAATGCGCCTATACAAACCCAAGGCCAAAGACATATATCTGTTATTTCAGCGTTCACCGCTGGTTTCGTTAAATGGCCATTTCATAAATATATAGACTGTCGTTGATATGAAGAAAAAAGAACCTGAAATCGCAACCAAGCTGGTCCGTGGTGGCCTTGTTAGATCCGCATATCAGGAAACATCCGAAGCGCTGTATATGACATCGGGATTCGTTTATGAATCAGCCGAACAAGCGGCGGCGGCGTTTCGTGAAGAAACGGATAATTTCGTTTATGCCCGTTATGGGAATCCGACCGTTGCCATGTTTGAAGAGCGTCTTGCCATGCTTGAAGGGGCGGAAGCCTGTAAAGCAACGGGAACCGGCATGGCTGCGGTTTTTGCGGTGATGGCATGCCAGCTGGAAAGTGGAGATAGGGTGGTTGCCAGCCGTGCCCTGTTTGGTGCCTGCCACGTTATTCTGACCAAGACATTGCCAAAATGGGGCATCGAAACAGTGCTGATTGATGGCACCGACCTTGACGCATGGGAAAAAGCGTTAGAGACGCCAACAAAGATGGTCTTTTTTGAAAGCCCTTCGAATCCGTTGCTTGAACTGGTTGATATTGCGGCGGTATCGGATATGGCGCATGCCTCAGGTGCTATGGTTGTGGTTGATAATGTGTTTGCCACGGCCCTGCATCAACGCCCGCTTGAACTAGGCGCCGACATAGTTGTCTATTCGGCGACCAAGCATATTGATGGTCAGGGACGCTTGATGGGTGGGGCGGTGCTGGGCGATCAGCGCTTTATAAAGGATGTATTTACACCCTTTTACCGGCAGACAGGGGCGGCGATCAGTGCCTTTAATGCCTGGGTGATGCTGAAATCGCTTGAAACATTGTCATTACGGGTGGAAGCGCAATGTGCCAGTGCAATGCGGATTGCCACCATGCTGACAGAGCATAAGATGGTGCGCAATGTGCGCTATCCCGGGCTGGCGAACCACCCGCAATATGACCTTGCCCGCAAGCAGATGCGTGGGTTTGGAAGCATGATTGCGTTTGAAGTTGATGGCGATGAAGCCGGTGCCTATGGTGTTTTGAACGCGCTATCACTGATTGATATTTCGAATAATCTGGGCGACAGTAAATCACTGGCCTGTCATCCCTATACAACAACACATTCCAGTCTGAGTGATGAAGAGTTGGCAGAGTTGGGAATCAGCACATCGCATTTACGGCTTTCGGTCGGTCTTGAAGCTACTAATGATCTTATGAATGATATTGAACAAGCCCTTCGTGTTTTAGGATAATTATTTTGGAAACTGCCGCTATTTATGCGTTTGGCGCCGCTATCTGCTGGACGCTGGCGGGGTTATTTGGTCATGCGCCAGCGCGCGCCCTTGGATCACTTCATTTCAACCGCCTTCGGATGATTGCCGCGGCAGGGATTATGGCGGTGCTTCTGGTCATGACAGGGCGTAGTTTTGCCCTTGATCCAATATTTATCTGGCCGCTTGTTATGTCATCAATTGTGGGAATTGTGCTAGGCGATTTTTTCCTGTTTCTGACGATGCGCCGGTTAGGGCCACGCCGGACAAATATGCTGTTTTCATCTAATGCTCCCATGACCGCATTGCTGGGCTGGTTAATCCTTGGCGAAGTGCTGGTCATGCATGATGCGCTGGCTGTCATCATTGCCTTTGTCGGTATCTGTTTAGCGATCATTTATGGCAAGCGCCGCGATTTGATGCATGTATGGGAAGATGTGACACCTCCCTTATCACTGGGCATTCTGTTTGGTTTGCTGGCAGCTTTGGGGCAAGCGATCAGCGCGATTATCATTCGTCCCGCGATGAGTGACGGGCTTGATCCGATTATGGCCAGTCTTGTAAGGGTGATGATTGCGGCTGTGTTTTTCTGGGCAAGCTATCCTTTTGACAAGACACAACGCGCCAAACCAGTCTTGCCAGATGGCAAGATTCTGGTGAATGTTTTTTTCAACGGATTATTTGGTCTGGGCGTAGGCATGGCTTTGTTCTTGAAAGCACTTGAAACCGGACATATTGCGATTGTGGCGATTTTGACAGCCACGACGCCAGTATTGATTTTACCGTTTGTCTGGGTGCGAACCCGTATGATGCCTGCGTGGGGGGCATGGGTTGGTGCCTTTCTGGTTGTTGCATGTGCCAGCTTGCTGGTACTTTAGATACATGACGTCATGATCTTATGTGAGGCGGGGGCTGGTGACTGAACAAAACCGAAATGTGGCGCTTTTGATCCTGTTGGCGCTTGTCTGGTCGTCATCCTTTTCGGCGATCAAATTAGCGGTTGTTGAAACTGGCCCGCTGACGCTGGTTGGTTTGCGCACGCTTATTGGCTTTTTTGTGGTGCTGTTATTCATACAATTTCAGTCCGGTTTTGTCTGGCGTCCGTATGTGCGTCATCTTCCCTATCTGTTTGTCATGAGTGTGATTGGGATGAGCGTGCCATTTTATCTGATTTCCGATGCCGAACTGGTTCTGGATTCGTCACTGACCGGACTGTTGATGTCGGTTGGGCCTTTGTTGACAATCATCGGTGCGCATTTCTTTGCTGAGGGTGAACGCATGTCAGTCAATAAGATGATGGGCGTTCTGATTGGCCTGTCAGGGGTGGTGATATTGTTTGGGCACGCCGCGATGAATGCTGGTGGGACGCATATTATTCCGCAGATTCTGGTCTGTTTGGCCACAGGGTGCTATGTGGCGGCGGCATTGATGGCACGGCGATTGCCACAGGTGCCAGCGTTATTTATTGCGGTAGTGATTATGGGGTTTGTGACAATACAGATGGTGCCACTGGCATTTCTGTTTGAACAACCGCTGGCATGGCACGGGTGGTCAGGTGAAGCATGGCTGGCGATTTTATGGCTTGGGGCGTTACCAACCGGTTTTGCTTTTTTCCTGCGTTATCATCTTATCAAACGTGCTGGGGCTGGCTTTACATCCTTTATCGGATACCTGATTCCAGTTTTTTCGGTTTTTCTGGGCGCGCTTTTGCTAGGCGAGTCATTAGGTTTGGACAAATTTATCGCGCTGGGGCTGATTCTGACAGGGCTGGCGGTGGCCCAACGCACAAAGCAGGCGTAATCTGATAATGCTATTTTTACACAAATTAGAATCAGTATTTAAAAATCAGTGGACGAAAACGCCCAAAACAACGTAACGTAACGCGGTCAAAAAGGGGATTTACCGATCATGACGCCATGTATTTGGAAGACTGTATTAAATAAGGTGGTGGTTATTGCGCTGTCGCTTTTGCTAGCCGCGTGTCATTTAGCCCAGCCCCAGGTAACATCAACGCCGTTGAAAAAACCCGGTTCACAGACTACAGACACAGTAAGTCAGGATGTGGAAGCAACGCCAGCACCGCTACCTAGTCTGGAATTTGAATGGGATACAGGCTATTCGAGTGTCATTTTGCCGCCAGACGAAGTACGCAAGGCCGCTATAGAATCATGCAAGGCCCGCGGTTTTGCCAGAGGCTATATGATCAGTGTGGCTTTGAATGAAGGCAAAGTGCGCGCCCTATATGGATGCCGTGGCCCAAATTAGGCCACAGGCAGGTTTAAGAAAATTACAAATAAGCGTTTTGCTTTAGCCAGCGTCGGCGTCTAGGTCAGCCGCGTCAATGGCTGCAAGTGCAGCAGCTTCGTCATTATCAGATGTGTCACCGGATATGCCGACCGCGCCAAGCAAGACACCGTTTTTATCGCGAATCAGAACGCCACCAGGCACAGGCACGAAATTACCATCAGCAAGACCGTTCATAGCCTGAATAAAATAGGCCTGTTGTTCCGCCCGATTCATAAGCGCACGTGTGCCAAGGCCAAGTTGAATGGCGGCAGATGCCTTGCCCAACGCAATTTTGGCGCGAAGCTGGCTGACACCATCTTCTGACATGCACATGACGATTGATGCACGTGGATCAAGCACGACAACGCTGAGGGGTTTCAAGGATAATGCACGGCCTTTGGCAAGGGCGGCTTTGGCGATAATGTGGGCTTGATCAAGCGTAATTGACATTATGGACTCACTGTAAAGGTTGCAGAACAGGCAAAGAGATCAGAAACAAGGACAATCTAGAAACAGGTATGTATAGGACAACTGACGAGCGAATTTGGCATGGTTTCAAACCGTTGCGCAAGTCCCTTTATTGCCGATGCCAGCCCAAATATAAGCAATTTAGACTAGCCAATCTTGGGTGAAAACTATTAGGGTGTATCGCATTACAGGGCATTATGCTGGCCTGTTGTCAATCCAGTGTGGATTTGAGTTTGTTATGAATGGGGGAAGCATGACAGCGAAAACAGAACGTAATGATGGCGATAACATCAGATCATGGGCGCCGCAGGCGATCATTTATGAACATGACTCGACATCTTTTGAAGCTTATTTAGTGCTTGAAGGCGAGGTTGAGATTTTTGCGCCATTAGGTCTGAAGCTGAATACGATTGGTCAGGGCGAGATTTTTGGTGAGGCATCTTTGTTGTTGAATGCAAAAAGATCAGTTACAGCGCGGGCTGGCAATATGCCAGTCAAAGTGCGAAAAATTCCGCGTAGCTATTTCGACCAACTGCAAAATAAGGACCTTGTCATGACAGCCTTATTGAAGAATGTTCAGTTGCGGTTACAGGATTCAAACAAGCAAAGCAGTGACCTGGCCAAAGAAATCGGACAAATTCTGAAACTTGTTGAAATGCAGGTTAACACCAACAAGGAAGTGTCAACGCGTCTTAGTACTATTCATAAAAGGCTGAATGGTGAAATGATCTTTGGTGATTGATACAGCCAGAGGCTGTTAATGAGGGTGTTCAAAACCCAGCAGACGGAGTGATATAGGATGGAAGCAAGCGTAAAGACAGCTGGAAAAGCTGTGCCAGAAGCCCGTCGTTTTGCATGGCAGCATGAGGCAAGCGACGCGATGCGGCAGGCCTTTGCCGAAGATGGCTATCTGATTGTTGATGATTTTGTCACGCCAGCGATGTGTGACAGCTTGATGGCGCGTGCGCATAGCCTGATTGATGCGTTTGACGTTGACGCGCATCAGGTGGTGTTTTCAGCAACAGCGCAAAGCCACGCCGCCGATGATTATTTCCGCGAATCTGCCTATAATATTTCATGCTTTCTGGAAGAAGGTGCGCTGGACGCGGATGGCCAGCTTAACCGTGATAAACATGTGGCGGTGAACAAAATTGGCCATGCGATCCATGATCTTGATCCGGTGTTTTCTGCATTTTCGCATGCCGATGATCTGGCCGCTGTCACGCGATGTATTGGTATGGTCGCCCCTTTGCAACTGCAATCAATGGTGATCTGCAAACAGCCAGCAATCGGTGGGGAAGTGTCAGGCCATCAGGATTCAACCTTTATCTATACCGAACCGGAAAGCTGTATTGGTTTCTGGTTTGCGCTGGAAGATGCCACATTGGAAAATGGGTGCATGTATGCCGCACCAGGTGGACATCTGGCACCGCTTCGTGCCCGCTTTCAGAATGTGGATGGCAGCATGAAGATGAAGCAATTGGATGATGCGGAACTGCCCGAAGCGACGGTGCCGCTTATCGCGCCAAAGGGAACATTAATCGTGCTTCATGGGCGGTTGCCACATACGTCACCCCCGAATTTGTCGGCAAAATCACGTTATGCCTATACGATTCACATGATCGAAGAATCGGCGCATTACGCGGCAGATAATTGGTTACAGCGTCCTGATCATATGCCGTTGAAGGGCTTTTAGATGTCGGCCAAGGATGACGATTTTACCGAGCATCTGCTAGACCAATTTGCATCCTATTTCATTCTTACGATGGTGGGATTCTATATTATAAAAGGCTTGCGTGAGCATAAGCTACGAAGTGATGCTGCCGCGACACCTCCGCGATAGAACCTGCGGCCACGGTTTGCGTGTGGACCATCGTTATACATCAAAATGCAAAAATATTTTGCGGCGGTAATGCGCTGTGTTCAGTTGACATAAATGCAGTAAATGCCCAGATGGTTGTTATGGCGGCAGATGAATGGTCTGCCAGTGATTGAGGTATATGATATGTCGCAAAAGAAACTTGAAACGATTGTTCCCCCAGCGCCACCGCATTTCGTCGGTGACGGGTTTCGTGTGCATGGATTTATTCCAGGATCAGCTCCGCTAAGCATGGAACGGATGAATCCGTTTTTGATGTTTGATTATAACTCAAAATTCTATTTTCCGCCGTCCGACACGCCGCGTGGGGTAGGGGTGCATCCGCATCGTGGTTTTGAAACGGTGACGATCGCCTATAAAGGCAAAGTCGCGCATCATGATAGTAGCGGCGGTGGCGGTGTGATCGGCGAAGGTGATGTGCAATGGATGACCGCCGCATCAGGCGTGTTACATAAGGAATTTCACGAAGAAAATTTCAGTAAACAAGGTGGTGATTTCCAGATGGTCCAGCTTTGGGTCAATCTGCCAGCCAAGGATAAAATGTCGGCGCCTAAATATCAGGACATAAAGAACGCCGAAATGCCCAAAGTGAAGCTGGATAATGCTGGCGATGGTGATGGCGGCTTTGTCGAGGTGATCGCTGGAGATTATCAAGGTGCGACGGGGGCAGCCAGTACCTTTACACCAGTGAACATTCTGAACGCGCGAATGAAAAAGGGTGCGTCTGCCGCCTTTAACTTTCCCGCCGAGAACAATACGGCGTTTCTGGTGGTTGAAGGCAGTGTCATTGTGAATAATGCTGACAAGGTGCCAACGGATCATTTTGGTCTGCTTGAAAATGCGGGTGAAGATTTTTCTGTTACCGCCGAAGAGGATGCGGTTGTGCTGGTGTTAAGCGGCCAGCCAATCAATGAACCGATTGCTGCGCATGGCCCGTTTGTGATGAATAGCCGCGCCGAGTTGATGCAGGCGTTTGAAGATTATAATAACGGAAAATTTGGCTATCTGACCTGATAGATATTGCTTGCAAAGATATGTGAGTTGCAGACATCATGACCTGTCGGTAATTTCGGCAGGTGATGATATGACTATTGATGCCACCACATTGATAAACTTGGATCACTTTCCCATTCATAGTGATGGGCTGGCGCGTGATGCGTTGATTGATCAGGTTCACAAAAAACTGGCAGATGATGGCTGTGTGGTTCTGAAACAATTTCTGACACCTTTGGCGGTCAGACTTGTGACCAAAGAAGCCGATTCGGTCGCGCCATTTGCCCATCGTTCCTTTAACCGCACCAACGCATATTTCACCAAGGATGATCCGGCTCTGGATTCCGATGACCCACGGCGCCAGTTTTTTGATCGTTCGAATGCGTTTATTCCAGCTGATCATTTTACCACCGACGGGCCGTTACGCGTGATACGTGATTTTCCAGCTTTCGACCCGTTCATAAAGGCGTGTCTGGGACAGGAAAATGTCTATCGATATGCCGATCCGCTTGCTGATGTCATTGTCAATATGGCTGAAGAAGGTGCGGGATTTCCATGGCATTTTGACACTAATAATTTCACTATCACGCTGGCCATACAAAATTCTGATGAAGGCGGTTTGTTTCAATATGCGCCAAATATCCGTCGTTCAGGTGAGAATTTTGACGACGTGAAACAGGTGCTTGATGGAAGCTCGGACAAAATCGTGTCGCTGGCGCTTGAGCCAGGTGATCTGCAGATTTTCAAGGGACGTTACTCGTTACATAGGGTCAGTCCATTACGTGGTAAGCAGAAACGCTATGTGGCGATTTTTTCCTATGTTGAAGAGCCAAATATGGTGGGGACCCCCGAACGCGTAAAACAGCTATATGGGCGCGTATTGCCAATTCATCTGGAACGTGCCGGGCAGCGCGCCGATAGCTATATTGATTGAAGTACATGTGAAATAGGCGGCAACTGCAAAAGCAGGATATTCAGTGGCTATGTTTTTCTATATGCTTGAGGGTAGGAATGCGTGATTGAGATGCGTGCAATCGGCAGGTATCATTATGTTTGGTGCTGTTAGAAAGTGGAAATGACAAATGGTGCGAATGGGGTTTTTTGATCTGATCAGAATACGGGTGGGCGTTTTATTACTGTGTTCTTTGGCGATGGTCGGTGTTTCAAAGTCTGCTTCTGCGAACAGTACAGCCATTATGGTTACCGAATTTGGACAAGCTGATCTGACCGTGCGCATGAAATCAACAGGTGATGTTGATGAAGTGTGGCGTGTAACAGGTTCTTGTCAGATAGCGGACACCTATCTGTCGGTTCAGGTTAAGGATTATGGATATGCAGATTTGACCGTCAAAATTCAGTCTAAGGGCGATGCGGACAAGCAGATATGTATCAAAAACCCAGAAGATGTCCCCGAATGGATGATGAAAATGCTGTTTTAGGCATCAGCCTTTTCCAGATGTTTATAGACAGTGTTGCGGGATACACCCAGGCGGCGCGCGACAAGGCTGACATTGCCGCCGGTTTCAGCCCATGTTTTTTTAATCATAACGCATGTTTCCATGCGCACAGGCGAGCTTGTGCATTTGGGGCATGGTGCGACCGTTGCGCCACCAAGCGATGCTAGAACGATCTGGATGTCCTCACGGATTACCAACTCGTCGGATTTAGCGACAACAAGCTGCAAGACGCGGCGTAACTGTTTTATATTGCCAGGCCAGAGCATCGCCTTTAGATGGTTAATCGCCACTTTTGATAAAATATGCTGTGGTGATATTTCGGCCATCAGGGCATGAGCAATTTTTTGAAAATCGGATCGCTGTGCCAAGGCAGGAACTGTTATCTGACATCCCTGAATGGCCTCGTTAAATTCGTAATTGTAAGATGATTGGTCGTCACCATCATCAGTCAGGCATTTACCAGCAAAGAAAAACGCATTAATAGCGGGTTGATCTGCTATTTCGCGGCGTGCTTCCTCATGTGCCATGACCTGTAGAATGGTCTGCTGGATTTCAGATGCAAGAGTGGTGATGTTATCAAAAAAGATCGTGCCGCCACGCGCTTGCGCCAGCTTGCACGTTTTTCCACTATCGTTTCCAGCTTCAAAAAAGCCAAGTTGATCCATATCGCCAAAAAGCTGGGCTTTATAATTATCTGTATTCATCAAGTTGCAATCAATTTTAACAAAGGGTGTGTCCGTGAGAAAACATGTATGCAGATGGTGGGCAAATTCGGTCTTTCCGGTGCCACGATCACCTTCGATATAGACAGGCAAACCCATTTTTACCGTGTTATGAACCATTTTGATCTGGTGGGCGAATAGCTCGTCGTCATAAACCTTTGCGCCAAACTGGTCAGCATGCTTTGTCGATAAAGTCTGGGTTTTGCTTTGCTGGTCTGTTGCAGGCTTTGCATGGTCAGGAAACCAGATATCTGGTGTTGTTGGCGATGCATTCAGGACGCGTTTTAAAATGGAATGCTGAACGGTCATGAACACGACGGACCCCATGACATCGCGGATCTGGATGACTTCATTGGCACGTAGCTGATCGATAATAGCCGAAAAATTGACTGAAAATACGTCGCCAAAATGCTGGCGGCTGGACAGGTCAAGACCGCTAAGCATGGCCTTGGCATTCACATTTGCACCTTCGATAAAGCCGTATGTGTCAACCGCAATCAAGGCGACGCTGGTTGTTGGCAAATATTCATGGCGTGCATGAAACGACAAGATAAGCGAGTTACTGAACTGTTCAACAAAAAGGCGATTTTCAACATTTCGTGAGGCCAGCTTAACCAGAGCTAGCGTGTGATTGTTACGGGCGGTCGCATCGGATGTGGCATCAATAACGCCGACAATGCGTTCTTCATGATCGAAAATTGGACAGGCAAAGCAGGATAGATCACCCAATTTATGGAAAAAATGATCCTGACCTGAGACGATCTGAGGTTGGCCACTATGTAGTGCCAGCCCCAGCGCATTTGTGCCACGTAGCTGTTCCATCCAGACTGACCCCGGAATAACAGCCTTGCCGCCTTCGCCAGCCTTGAAATCTTCATCCTGAATCGAATCAAGCACAACACCAGCATCATTTGCATAGGCAACCATGAAGTTGGTGCCAGCAATCTGGTTATATAAAAGTTCTAGTTCGGGGGTAACAAGCTGGCGGATATAGTCATTTTCTTCGAGTATTTCGGTCATCTGGTTATCAGAAATAACAGCTTCAACGGGCTTTCCCGATGATAGCAAGCCAAAATTTTTGCACCGTGCCCAGCTATCTGAAATTGCCGTTATGCCAGACTGGTCGCCATCGTTGTTGTGACCAACAACATTGCGCTGATTTTTACCAAAATTTGTATCCGCACACATACCGTAATCTTTCATTTTTATTACAGTAACGTCCGCCGATAAGTGGCGCAATGTTCAAAAAGTGAACAGTTTTTTGCGATAGTTGTGCAGATCTGAGCATATATCGGCGTTGTTTCGCAATTTTTTCCCTGCAAGGGTAAATTAGAAAAATATAGCAGGTGTAAAAAATGAAAGCACAAGTTCTTAATAAATATGACGATGATCTGACAGCATCAAGCTGGGTTGATATGGAAAATGTTCCTGACCCGATTATTGAAAAATCTAGTGACGTGATTGTCCGGATTGGCGGCGCAGGTGTTTGCCGTACTGATTTGCATATAATCGAAGGCGTATGGCGTGTGGCCAATGATCCCAATGGTGATGCTTTATTGCCGTTGATTATGGGTCATGAAAATGCAGGTTGGATCGAAGATGTGGGATCCGAAGTGGAAGGTCTCAAGAAAGGCGATCCGGTGATTGTGCATCCAAAGATCACAGGCGGTACATGTATTGCTTGTCGTCGTGGACATGATATGCACGGTGAAAACGGATCTTTTCCAGGGGTTGATTGTAATGGTGGATATGCCGAAGCTTTGAAAACGTCGGCACGTAACATCGTCAAACTTCCTCAGACATTGGTACCAAAAGAAGTGGCAGCCTATGCTGATGCCGGGCTGACAGCCTATCGGGCAGCAAAAAAAGCGTCACGTCATCTTTTGCCAGGTGAAAAATGTGTGGTTATCGGATCAGGTGGCCTTGGTCATATCGCCATTCAGGTGTTACGCGCCATGTGTGCAGCCGAAATCATCGTGGTTGACCCGTCTGAACTGTCATTGTCTTTGGCTGAATCCTGTGGTGCAGATCATTTGGTCAAAGCGGATGGCAATGAGGTCGAAAAAATTCTGGAACTTACAAAAGGCAAAGGTGCTGAAGCGGTGATGGATTTTGTCGCTGAGCGCGGCACGACAGCCAAAGGTCTAGCCATGACCCGGGACATGGGTAGTTATTATGTCATCGGCTATGGTGAAGACATTAACGTAAGTGCCTTTGAAATGATTACGACCGAGAAAAACATCATCGGTAGCCTGGTCGGCACATGGGCAGAACTTACCGAACTGATGGCGCTTGCCGACAAGGGCAAAGTCAATCTTGCAGTCCAAGAATATAGTCTTGATAACGCCAATCAGGCGCTTCAGGACCTCAATAACGGTAAGGTCAAGGGCCGTGGTGTTCTTGTCCCGTAAGATTTTTAAAAAGAAGTGAGTACCCAAAAACGGAGGAAACAATGAAGAAGACTATGTATGCAACCGGTTTGGTTGTTGCGGCAACATTAGTTGCCGGTACAGCTAATGCCGATAAGTGGAGCGATCAGTTTCCACATATTAAGAACACTGGCGATATAGCTGGTGAATGTTCGTATGAGTCTATGTCCAAAAAGGACTATAGTGGCCGTACATTAACCATCAACACACATGCTGTGCCTGTTATTGGTGAGCCAACAGCCCTGCATGGCGAGCAATTTTCCAAGTTAACAGGCGCGACTGTTAACATTACGCATACGCCTGCGGGTGATCTGTATGCCAAAGCAATGGTTCCGTTCCAAACTGGACAGGCACCTTATGATATTGTTTTTGGCTTCTCGAACTTTATCCGTGACTGGAAACAGTATCTTGAGCCTGTGCCAGCGAAATACGTGAACATGCGGCAGATGCAGGACGTAACCAAGTCACATATTGATGTGGCATCATGG
The DNA here is from genome assembly GCA_018668795.1 of Candidatus Puniceispirillum sp. Lineage (GTDB taxonomy): Bacteria > Pseudomonadota > Alphaproteobacteria > Puniceispirillales > Puniceispirillaceae > Puniceispirillum. Next base: position 12,209 of record JABJBD010000191.1, read on the forward strand.
GATGGCCAGATGATCCAGTTCCCAATTGATGGTGACCGTCATTATCTGAAATACCGCAAGGACGTAATCGATAACCCTGAGTTCCAGAAGAAGTACAAGGCTGATACAGGCCGCGAACTTCGTGTGCCACGCACATGGAAAGAGTATGGACAGATCGCCGCCTACTTTAATGCTCAAGATTGGGATAATGACGGCGAGCTGGAATATGGTGCCGCTGAAGTCATGGCGAAAGACATTCTGGGATCGGCTGCCTTCTTTAGTCGTTCTGCTGCATATTCAAAGAATCCTAATACACCAGGTGGCTTTTACTTTGACCTAGAAACAATGACACCTTTGATTAATAATCCAGGTTTTGTTGAGGCTCTGACCGATTGGGTTGAAGCTACAAAATATGTCCCACCAGGCGGCATTAACTTCAGTCTTGGCGATGAAATCAACTCATTTGGTGGTGGACAGGCTCTGTTCAGCTTTTCATGGGATGACGCCTTTGTAAAAGCTATGGAAGACGATAGCCCAATCAAGAACAAGGTTGGCGTAGCTCCTTTGCCAGGTGCTGATCGCGTATGGAACCGTGTTTCAGGTAAATGGGATGAAGGTTACAACCAAGCACCATTTATTGTGTGGGGCTGGGCTGCCGGTGTTGCCAAGAAAAGTGATGACCATGACATGGCCTTCGACTATCTGTGCTTCTTTGCCAATGATGCGAATCACCAGGCTGATATTGCCATTGGTCGTTTCGGTGTGAACCCGTTCAAGAAGTCTGACTTTGTTCCTGAGATCTATGTTGAGCGTCAGGGATGGGATCAGGAAATTGCCGAGGAATATTCTCAGACATTGCTTGATATGGAAGAGAAAAGCACAAACCGTGTGTTTCCTCTTCGTGTAGCGGGCACTTCGCAATTTACAGAAGCTGTTGCAACAGGAACAGCCAAAGCACTTGCTGGACAGCTATCACCTCAGGAAGCGCTTGATGAAGTTGCTGCTGAGTGGACTAAGATTGTTAAGCGTGTGGGTGCAGATAATGTCAGAAAAGCATATTCTGCCGGTGTCGCACTCGAAGACAACCTGAACTAATCAGGCTATAGTAAATAATATATGGTCACTCTGAATTGTCAGGGTGACCATATTAGCTAGTAAGATGAACATTTTACTTAGAGATTAATTATGAACTTTAAACATAAACACATTTTTCTATTACCCGGTTTGCTGACGCTGCTTGGCATTCTTATTTTCCCAATTATTTTTACAGTCCGGCTTAGTTTGTCTAGTTGGGACAGTTTTTACCCGGGTCTTGATTTCATTGGTTTGGAAAATTACGTCCGGCTTTTTACCGATGATCTGAGGTTCTGGGAGTCATTTGCCAGACTTAGTTTCTTGTCTGTAACGACCGTATTTCTGCAATATGTCATTGGCTTTTCGTTGGCGCTTATGGTCTGGGAGGACATAAAGTTTCAACGGTTTTTCAGAGTTCTGTTTCTGATCCCGATGATGTCCACGCCAGTTATCATGACTGTGATCTGGCGCACGGTTTTTCATGAGTCACTTGGTCCGGTAAATGATTTCTTCAGTTTGTTTGATATGGCACCTCCCTGGCTCAGCAACGAATATCTTTCTTTGGTGACAGTTATAACTGTTGAAGTATGGCAGTGGACGCCTTTTATGTTCCTACTGATGCTTGCAGGCTTGCTATCGCTTCCCAAAGAACCGTTCCTTGCCGCATCGATTGATGGCGCAGGCCCAATTCGTAAATTTGTATATGTCACCTTTCCATTGATGGCACCGATATCTATTGGTGCGATTATTATCCGCCTCATTGAAGCATCCAAGATCATGGATACGGTTTATGTGCTGACGTCTGGTGGACCTGGCACATCAACGGAAACATCAAGCTATTATATTTTCATCAAAGGATTGCGTGAATTCCAGATGGGATATTCCGCGGCTCTGTCATTCACATATCTGATTATCATGATTATCAGTCTGACAGTGATTGCCAATGTTTTGGTCAAAATTTTTATAAAGAAAGCCTAACTCATGACCTTTATATATCGTGCTTTGAAATACGGATTTGTCTCGGTTTGGTCGATGTTCGTAATCGCGCCATTTTTGTGGGCACTATCAACATCATTCAAAGACTTCAATTCAGTTACAGGCAGTGCAACCTATATTCCATGGGTTGATTTCGAGCCATCACTTGAAGGCTGGAAAGTGCTCGTAAGGTCGCCAGCGCAAGGTGGTGTTAATATTGTTGAACCGTATTTCAACTCGATCTTTGTGACCTGTTCGGCCAGCCTGATCAGCATCATTCTGGGTACGCTTGCGGCCTATGCGCTATCACGTTTTACGTTTAAAGCAGGCTTCATAAAGAACAACGATATAACCTTCTTCTTTATTTCACAGCGCATCATGCCGCCAGTTGTTCTATCGATTCCGTTCTTTATCATGCTTGGTTTCCTCGGGTTGCTGGATAGTCTGTTCGGACTGATTCTTGTCTATATCGTGTTGCTCATGCCGATTGCGGTATGGATCATGGTTGATTTCTTTAACAAGGTGCCACGTGAGATTGACGAGACAGCTCTGATTGACGGGTGTAATCCATATCAGGCGTTTTATAAGGTCGTGCTTCCAAACTCTATACCCGGGCTGATTGTTGCAGGTCTGTTCTGCATGATTTTTGGTTGGACCGATTTCTTCTTCGCGTTCATCCTGACCTTTACCGAAGTGCAATTATTGCCAGTAGCTATTGTGGCGCTGAATTCTTCAATTACACCATGGTGGAGCTTGTCGGCGTCGGCGCTGGTATCTGTTGCACCACTTATCGTGGTCGCGTTCCTTGTGGAACGCTATCTGTCAAAAGGCAATCTGTCGGGGGCATTGAAGTAACATGGATCTCGTTGCAGAAAATCTAACCTATAAGCCACAAGACGAATTTCATCTTGATGATGTGTCATTCACCATGAAACGTGGCCAATTATATACCATTCTTGGACGTACCCTAGCAGGCAAGACAACTTTGCTGAAAGCGATAGCAGGTCTTCTGACTGTTGATGGGGGAAGCATAAAGGTGGGTGGGCAGGACTTTGGCAATATTCCCGTATGGGAGCGTAATATTGCTATGGTGTATCAACAATTCATCAATTACCCGCATCTGACAGTGTTCAACAATGTGGCCTTTCCTTTGCGCCAGCGCAAATTGGATGAAGCGACAATCAGTCAGCGTGTCATGTCATCACTTCAAACGGTGGGTCTTGAAGGGTTTGAGGCGCGAAAGATACAGGCGCTTTCTGGTGGCCAGCAACAACGTGTTGCTTTGGCACGGTCGTTGGCCAAAGAAGCCAATATTTTGTTGCTTGATGAGCCGTTGGTAAATCTGGATTACAAATTGCGTGAACAACTAAGAGAAGAATTCAGGAATATTTTCTCGACGCGCGTATCGTCGGATTCAATCCTGATTTATTCCAGCACCGATCCAGTTGAAGCGATGCAGCTTGGTGGTGAGATTATCCTCATGGATGAAGGCCGCATTCTTCAGCAAGGCCCTGCTAAGGATGTGTTTGAAAATCCAGCCAATATCCGCGTTGCCGAAATTGCCAATGATCCAGCGATGAATCTGTTGCCTGGTCAGATTAGTGATGGCCGCATTGTGGTGAATAAGGATATATCGATGCCTGTACCCGCACATTTCAAATCATTAACCGCTGGTGATTATACATTTGGTATTCGTGCAGCTGATGTATCGTTGGCATCGAAAGGCTTGCCATTTCTTGTTGAACTGGCCGAAATCAGCGGTTCGGAGACCTATCTGCATGTCAAGAACGGCGATCAGACGATTGTCGGACTGCTTGATATGGTTCGTGATTTTACCGCTAACGAAAAGGTCAAGCTGGCACTTGATAGTAGCAAAATGTATGCCTTTGGTGCTGATGGTGCGCTTGTATCGTCGCCCTTTGGGAAGGTGAAATAATGGCTAGAATTGATCTTGATAATATTGCGCATAGCTATGATCCAAATGTGGCTGATCCAGTGTACGCTTTACGAAAGTTCAGCCTGACCTGGGACGATGGTGGCCGGTATGCCATTCTGGGGCCGTCTGGATGTGGTAAGACAACAATGCTGAACATCATGTCTGGTATCGTTACGCCATCCGAAGGGCGTATTCGCTTTGACGGTGAAGATGTGACGCAAAGCAAAACTGCAAACCGCAATATCGCACAGGTTTTCCAGTTTCCAGTCATTTATAACACGATGTCGGTTGGTGATAATCTGTCATTTCCGCTGGTTTGTCGGAATGTTGATTCCGCAGTGATTAAGCGCAAGGTACAGGAAGTGGCCGAAACGCTGAGTCTTGAGCATTTACTTGATAGGCCAGCCAACAGCTTGACCGCCGACCAGAAGCAACTGATTTCACTTGGCCGCGGTCTGGTACGAGACGATGTGGCGGCGGTGCTGATGGATGAACCATTAACAGTGATCGATCCGGATCTGAAATTCCGGTTGCGACGCAAGCTGAAAGAAATCAACGAACTGTATAAATCAACGCTGATCTATGTAACGCATGACCAGAATGAGGCGATGACCTTTGCCCATAATATTATCGTTATGGATGAAGGATCACTTGTGCAGGTTGGCACACCACAGGAATTGTTCGAGCGGCCACAAACGACGTTTGTCGGCTATTTTATTGGCGCACCCGCTATGAATATGTATGACGGGACGATCAGCGGTAAGAATGAAGTCAGTGTCGATGGCCATAAGTTCAAGACCAAGACTGATCTCAGTAAAATCAAGACCGATAATGTGAAACTGGGGATTCGTGCCGAATTCATTACATTGTCAGCCAAAAAATCGACAGGTGCCATTGAAGCAAATGTGACGCGGATGGAAGATTTCGGCAATTACCGGCTGGTAACAGCGCAGGTGAGCAGCATGGTTATTAAAGCCAAGATGAAAAGAGAAGCGACAATACCAACAGATAAAGTTTGGCTGACATTCCCCGCTGAACGTTGCTGTGTATATGCTGATGAAGTGCTTGTGTAATCAGCCATAATCACATTTTGGTTACGTGACGATCTTTAGTCTCTAAAGTTTTCAAACTGCAAGGGAAGGCCTGCATCCAGTTCTTTAATCAAAGTCATGGTTGCTTGTAAATCGTCACGCTTTTTGCCTGTTACCCTGACTTCATCACCCTGAATAGAGGCTTGGGTTTTCAGTTTTGATGATTTGATTGCCTTTACGATTTTCTGCGCAACGTCACGCTGGACACCTTGTTTTACCGTTACGGTTTGGCGCACTGTGTTACCGCCAGCCTGTTCAGTGTTTCCAAATTCCAGCGCCTCTGTATCGACGCCTTTGCGCGTTAGATGGGTAAGCAATAATTCCTCGACCTGACGCCGCTTGAGTTCATCATCAGCTATGATCAGAATGGCTTCACCTTCTTTGCTGATTTCAGACTTGCTGCCCTTGAAGTCATATCTGACCTGCATTTCCTTTTTTACGCCCTGAAGCGCGTTATCCACCGAGGTCATGTCGGTTTTGCTTACAATGTCAAAACTGGGCATATGTTTCTCCTATTACTAGCCTAAACCCAAAGAATGGATGCTGACTTTAATCGTCGCCTGATGTCAGGCTTGTCAGGCGTTAGTCTGCCACATTCGGCGGCAAAAAGAGAGATTGTTTTACAAAGTGAGGTGGGTGAAGACGTCAGATCATGAACACATCGAATCTGACTGACTTTCCGATTATCTGATGCGAGCATGGTCTTAGCCCCTCAAGCGGGCTGGCTTTGGCGGGCCATTTTAAAACAACGCGTTTTGATGCGGTGGCAAGGGCTGTCTGGATAAGCGTAAGTTGGTCTTCATCGACGCCAACAATCTCGCGGATAGCTCTTAAATCAGCTTTGACCAAGGCAGATTTTTGCCGTGGGGGGTGCATGGGATCAACCAGCACGACGTCAGGGTGCATGGATGGTAATAGGTCAATCGCGTCAGCATGAAGCAAGGTCATGCGATCAGCTATTTCAGCATGGAGACCACCGGCATTACGCGCGGCCTTAAGACCATCTTGAAGAAGCGTGTGCATCACATCCGATCTTTCGATCAGGGTGATTTGTGATCCCAGCGACGCCAGCAAAAAAGCATCCCTGCCAAGCCCCGCGGTGGCATCAACTATGTGCGGTGTTTTGCCAGCTTTCATGCCAACGGCTTTGGGTAAGCCCTGGCCGCGTCCGCCGCCAAACAACAAGCGGTGATTAACAGCACCGCCTATAAAGTCACATTTTAATGATTGGCTTTGTTTCATGATGTTACTGACTGGCGATCTCAAGAACAATTTTGCCAATATAGTTTTTCTCGGTAAAAGCCTGTTGAGCTTTATTGATATGTTTGAGCGGAAATATGTCAGCAACAAGCGGTTTTATGGCATCTGTTTCAATAAGTGTCACCAGATTAGCGAACACGCCCGCATCAAGCGCGGTACAGCCAAAAAAGCTGATATCTTTAAGATAGAGGGTGCGCACATCAAGTGTGACAAGTGGTCCCGCAACGGCACCTGCAACAGCATAGCGACCATGCCGACGAAGACTATCCAGCAAATCTGGCCAGCTAGCCCCCGCAACAAGATCAATGACAACATCGACGCTATTGGCGCCAAGCGTTTCGATAAGAGAAGCGCCCCTGTCTAGTACCCGATCAGCCCCTAGTGCTTTTAGGGCGGTTTGTTTTTCCGGAGATGTCACCGCATAAACCACGGCACCACGCGCCTTTGCCAGCTGTATGGCGGCAGAGCCGACACCGCCAGAGGCACCAGTGACAAGCACTATGTCGCCTGCTTTGACATGTGCCCGGGTTAGCATATTTTCTGCGGTTGAATAGGAACAGGGAAAAGACGCAAGCGCGACCGAGCTTAAGGCGCTGGTGATGCGGTGAGCGTGGCGGGAGGCAACAACCGTATATTCAGCAAAAGCGCCATTACATTCAGATCCGAAAAACCAAGGTTGATCGAGCCTTTTGCCATGCGCTTCATATAGGCATGGTTCAACCAGAACGCGTTCGCCAATCCGGTCATGTGACACGCCTTTGCCAACAGCCATAATGTCGCCACAAGCATCAATGCCCTGAATAAGCGGAAAGTTAAGCGGTGCGCCTGCCCAGCTTGCATCTTGATTGGCAGCGTCTGATTTTGAATACCAAGCAAGGCGGGTGTTGATATCGGTGTTATTGACCCCAGCGGCATGCATTTTTATCAGCACATCGCCTGTTTGTGGCTGTGGTATGGGCAGATCATCGCGATATTCAAGCATGTCTGGCCCACCATGGCCAAGAAGTACGACACCGTGCATCATATCTGAACTATCCGGCATTTTGTTTTCCTGTTATCAGTCTGTCCTGATGTGGTCGCTAGATTCCATTTTATTGGCCCAGCAAATATCGTTATAGAATGACCAAAGCGATAATTTAAAGAAAATCTCTGATTATGAAAAAAGCGAGCGGTATGATCGCGGCTGTAACGATGCCACTCAACCCCATCGCAACAGCAGCAAATACACCTGCTTCTTTGTCTTTGGCCATGGCGCGTGCGGTGCCAATGCCATGACTTGCCAGCCCAAAGGCAAAGCCGCGAGCGGCCATATTTTTGATCCTGAATAGATCAAGCACAAAGGTGCCAAGTGCCGCACCAATGATGCCTGTCACAATGGTAATGATGGCGGTCAATGACGGGACGCCGCCAATTATTTCAGATATGCCCATAGCGATGGGCACGGTGACATTTCTTGGGAGCAATGATTTTGTCGTGACCAGATCAAGCTGAAGAATAACTGCTATCGCATAGGTGATGCCGATTGCAAAAAGCGATCCAAGTAATACAGAGGTCACTATTGCCTTTTTGGCACCGACAACAATATTCCAGTTGAGATAGATAGGGATCGACAAAGCCACCGTGGCAGGGCCTAAGAGAAAATGAATAAATTTGGCACCGTCGAAATATCGTTCATATTCCACCCCGAAATTTATCAGACAGGTACTAACCAAAATAATGCTGATTGCGACCGGATTTAAAAGCGGAAATAGCCCCGAAGCGCGATAAAGCCTATCGGCTAGCAAATAAGCGCCAATCGTAAGGGTCAGCCAGAAAAGCGGTTCGGCCTGAAGATAAACCCACACTTGATATAGCTTTGCGGCATCACTCATCGGCTTTGGCTTTGCTGGTTTTCAGGAAAATGACGGAGGTGAAAATCATTGTGAATATCGTGCCAAGCACGATCACGGCGATGATTCGTAGTAATTGCGCTTCAAGAAGTTGCAAATGCATGATGACGCCAACGCCAATAGGCACGAAAAGAAGAGATAGATATTTAAGTAAATGTTCAGATGTATTTATAATATTTGTTCTGAACGTGGTGACATTGGGGTTTATATTTTGCTTTGTGAGCAACAAACTCAAGAGCATCAAAATCAGCCCGATTACCGGCCCCGGGATAGCCAAGTCAAAATATTTTTGAAAAGCTTCGCCAGCCAGTTGAAAAATAAAAATTGTAAAGATAGCGCCTAGCAAATGACCCCACTCCTTTAGATACTGCGCATCATATCCGAATGGCTCTTATCTGTTGCATGGCTGGTAAGATAAGCAAGACAAAGCCAACAAGCATTGTATCCAAACCGGGAGCAATGAACAGCAACGATACCATGCCTACATACCAACGCATTGCAATTGGAATAGGGGCAACAAGATAGCCTGTGAAAGCCGCACCAATTAAGCTAATGCCTATCATAGCGCCCACTAATGTGACCGTGAAAACAGCCCAGGTGAATTCGCCAGCAATCAACAACAATGCTGGTGAGTAAACAAACACGAGCGGCACCAGCGCTTTGGCAATACCAAGGCGGAATGCTGTATTTCCTGTCTTGAAAGGGTTTGCCCCAGCAATACCTGCGGCGGCATATGCAGCAAGGGCTACGGGTGGCGTAATATCTGCTAGTACGCCATAATAGAACACAAAGAAATGAGAGACGAGTGGTACAACGCCCATTAACTCTAATGCTGGCGCCGCTACCGCTACCAAAATGATGTAGGTGGCCGTTGTGGGAATGCCAGCCCCCATGACAATACATGCCATAGCGATGAGCAGAAGTGAGAAAAACAGCGCTAGGGTTTCTAGCGAAAAGTAAGATAACGGCCATATCCCATTAAAGAAGACACCAATATCATTGGCCGTTTGCACCACGACATATCCAAGGCGGAAGCCAACTCCTGTTAGAGTGACAACACCTACAATTATCCCAACGCATGCCGCGGCGGCACCAACGGCGATTGTGTTACGGGCACCAGAAGCAAGACCTTCAATGAGGTCGCGTATTGTTAATCTGTTGTCAGGGCGTAAAAAGCCCACAACAACACAGGCAATGATGCCATACACTGCGGCAAAATCCGGGGTGCGACCAGAGAAGATGAAGTAAACCAGAACAATCAATGGCGTAATTGATAGCCAGTGTTTTTTGCAAACAGTGAGAAATTGGGGAAGTTCATCAGCTGACAGGCCGCGAAGACCTAGTTTTTTGGCTTCAAGATGCACCATGATAAAAATGCCGAAATAATGCAGCAACGCTGGAAACAGGGCCGCAGCAAGAATATCGCGTAATGGGATTTCAAGATATTCCACCATGATAAAGGCTGCTGCGCCCAAGATAGGTGGTGTTATCTGTCCGCCTGTTGAGGATGTTGCTTCGACCGCCCCTGCAAAATGCGGTGGATAACCAACACGCTTCATTGCCGGTATTGTTAAAGCGCCCGTTGTGACAGTATTTGCAATCGATGAACCTGAAATCGTACCCATAAAGGCAGATGAGAAAATCGCAACTTTTGCTGGGCCGCCAGCAAAGCGGCCAGCAATAACCATCGCCATATCAATGAAAAGCTGACCAAGGCCTATGCGTGTAGCCAAAACCCCAAATAAGATGAATAGAAACACATATTGTGCCATCACACCAATCGCGATGCCATAGATGCCTTGGTTGGTAAGATAAAGGTGATTAACAATCCCTGCGATACTTGTACCACCATGTTTGAGCGCCCCTGGGGCGTAAGGACCAAACAAGGCGAATAAAATAAAAATAATTGAAATGAGCGGCAAGGTAAATCCGATTGACCGCCGTGATGCCTCAAGCACCAAAAATAGTAAACATCCGCCAATAATAACGTCAGTAAGAGCGGGGTTGCCAACCCGCATCGCTACAATTTCTGGCGGTAATAGCGGCAGATACATCGCTGTCACAACACTGGCAGCGCATAAGAGATAATCGAGAATCGGGATGTCTTGAAGATAAAGCCAGCCAAAGTTTATTTTGGATGAAGCGTTAAATGGCGTTGTGTTTCGACGATAGCCAAACAGCAAAAAGGCAAGCCCTAGAACAAATGAGATGTGGATACCACGATGCATTAGCTCACGCATCAGGCCAAAGCCAGAGGCATAAAAGTGATAGACAGACATCGCCACTAGAGCAATTGTAATTGCTATTTTGAGAAATGGCCCAACAGTACGAAAGGCAGTTTCCGGATCAAATCTGCGCTCAATGTCCGTCAATTCTTCTGATGTAAGCGTACCAGTTGTATCAGCTTGATCTGACATTGTGCATCCTTGCTGGTTTAAAAAAGACCCCACACCCAAGTGTTATAAAAACTAGTGTGTGGGGTTATATTAAATAGATGAGGCTACTTTAACAGACCAGCTTCCTTGTAGAAACGCTCAGCACCTGCATGAAGTGGCACGCCTACGCCTGCCAATGCACTATCAGGTGTAATCGCTTTACCCTTTGAGTGACCAACGTCCATCAATTTGCGTGATTCCTTGTTCCACAAAGCTTTTGTAATGTTGTAGATCAGGTCATCATCTTCTTTTGCTGATGTAAACCACTGCGCACCAACAGCCACTGTAGATGTCGCATCGACACCTTCATATGTGCCAGCTGGAATATCGCTTTGCGCGAAAAATCCATATTCACTTGTTAGCTTCTCCGCACCGCTTCCTGCGATAGGAACTAGTTTGATGTCAGCAGATGAGGCCAATTCTACAATCGCACCTGTTGGATAACCTGCGACAACGAAGAACGCATCAATCTTACCATTGCGTAACGCTTCAGCTGCGGCATTACCTTTAAGTGCTTCGGCTGTGACGTCATCAACACCCAGACCATTTGCGTCCAAGATCAGATTGGCATCTACGTAAGTACCCGAACCTGGCTCATCAAGTGAAACGCGCTTGCCCTTGAGGTCTGCCACGGAATTGATGCCGCTATCTGCAAGTGCAACAAGGTGGATATGTTCTTGGAACAAAGCTGCAATTGTACGTAAGTCTGTTGCAGGCTCCTTGCCTTCCATTGTACCTGTTCCAGTAAATGCCCAATAAGCAACGTCTGATTGAGCAAAACCTGAATTACGCAGACCAGACAGGATAGCATTTACATTATCAACAGATCCACGTGAAGACACAGCAGACGCGATTAAACCTTCAACACCGCAACTGCCGCCTTTGCCACATTCACGAGAGCCTGGAGGCTTTGAGATGGCATTCGCAATCATGCCTCCAACAGGATAGTAAGTATAGGCAGTACCACCTGTTCCAATGGTAAAAAATGTTAGGTCAGCGGCAAGTGCATTAGCCGAAAGCCCTACAGCAAGCGCACTAGCTGCAACAACCGATTTTATTGATTTCATAAACATTACGTTCTCCAAAAGTTAAGATAGCCAACGTGCCTATCTGAGATCAAACCGTCAAGGTTAGGTATGTGAAAACTATATAGAATGAGAAGAATAAATGCACTTTTATAACTGCCAATCTGTCTAATCATAGCTTAAGAGCATTATCAGGCTTTTGGGCGGTCTCATTAAGACTTGCCCCGTAAGACTCGCCCCGTAAGACTTACCCTGTGAGAAGGTGGGATAATAAATTTGCTGGCGGTAAATAAAGACGCACAAACATCAAAACAACCCAATCCAAAGAAGCAAGGGCTGAGAGTCAGTGGCTTGTGACCCAGTGACTTAAAAACTTTTTGAAAAGCTAAATGACATTGAAACTTCGGGCTTAGATATGCACTGATTTTTCTTTTGAAGAGCTTTTATATGACGGCGACGTGCGGGTGCATCTTCACCAAGGCTTGGTGCAAAATCCATCTCTTCTTGTAAAGCAGCGCAATCAAGTAACGCATCCCCTGCTTTTGTAAGAAGAGACCGGTCTTGGGACGCACATGCGCCCAAGCAAGCAAGCGTTATCAATAATGGAATAGTTATCAACCTCATTGTCACAACGTACCAAATGGTAATTAAAAACAACTAAATATAATGCTAACCAGTGAAACATGGCTAGAGGTTCACGGTTCTTTACACCTGAGAACACCTATATTTTGATGTTCATGCAAAAGTGGATGACCTTTTTAGACGGTAAATAGCCTGTCAGCATCTGGTACCCCAGCGGGTACCCCGTTGCGGTTAGCAAATAATATAAATACTGTAAGCTGTTGAAAAAATGGCGCGCTCGGGAAGCAGTTCTACGCTTCAATACAGCACCAGGCTCACTGCTAAATAAGCAATACACTCACTTTAGGATACTGTGAGTCACTGTCAACACGCACATAATGTACACGAGTATGTACATAGCTCTTAAAGAACTCTCTGAGACCCCTCATACTCAGGGGATACTTAAAGGATACTTGGAGTGTCTGAGAGAGAGGTGGTGTCTGGTGGTGGGGGTGTGGAATACAGGTTGGGTACTCTGTGAGAGCGGTAGTTAGTTGCTCAGTTAGATTTGATGTGTGCATTTAAGAAATAGCACCTAACAATTTCTAACATCTAAAAGTCCTTCTGCCCAATCATCAACATAGAAACTATAACGCCCTTCAACACTTTCATTATCACCTAATTCGCGTTGCTTGCTTAATTCAACATATATAGGTGGCCTTGCCACCTCACCTTTATTGGTAAATAGGAGGAAAAAGGGAATTTTACCAACAGGAATTCCATTTCGTGAAACTCTCAGATTACTCTCATTTTTTAAATACTCTGGGCTGGACATTCCTCTTGTTTTCCATGAATTACTGCCAAAGATAATTTTTCCATTTTCAATGCTAAATGCTCCACTTGCCA
>JABJBD010000169.1 GCA_018668795.1 Candidatus Puniceispirillum sp.
CCAAAAGCGGAAGAATAGTAATAATGCCAAGCCCTATCCAGAACATTGGCAAAATCTGGCCGGTTTCGGCCTGCCGTTTAACCGCATAGCGGCGCACTGCCAAAGTCAGCCCAATCGCAACGAGAAGCGCAATAAAGCTGTAGATAAAGCCGTCACCAGCGACCGGTGCGGGTAGATATAAACCAGTGATATTGACCCCAGCCACACCAGGGATTAATTCCAATTTTTCGCGCTTACCCGGCATTGCGCGCAACACAGCAAAATACCAGAAAAATAGCTGCAAAAGCAGCGGAATATTACGCAAAACTTCAATAAAGGCAGTGGCAAATCCTTTAAAGACCAGATTGTCCGAAAGGCGCATAATGCCAACGGTAAAGCCTAAAATCGTCGCCGCAAAAATACCCAGAAAAGCAACAACAAAGGTATTCACAATGCCAATAAGATAAACATCAATATAGTTTGATTTGCCAACTTCATAATCAAACATCCAGGTTCCAAGCGTTGGGATAATCTGGAAACCCGCGGTGCGTGTCAGAAAATCAAAACCAAGCGTCTTGCCCTGATTGGATAGGTTGGTCAGCGTATTATCAACAAGCCAACTACCTAGAAATACCAGCCCAAGGGCCAGCAGGATTTGAAAGAAAATCCCACGAATATGAGAGTCATTCAAAAGGCTTGTCAGCGATCGGTCTTTGCCTGTCATCAATCCAGCCTCGTCATTTTAGTACCAGCTATCAGCGTCATGCCATAGATCCACATTGCTAATAGGTAGAATATGGTAAAGCCGCCCAGCTCACCGTTAGAAATAACATGAGCTGAGCGGCCGATTTATCCGACGCGTTTAGCGGATTGGTGCGGCATAAAGAATGCCGTTTTTGCTCCACAAGGCATTAACGCCACGGTCAAGCTTCAATGGTGTGTTAGGACCAACATTGGCTTCATAGCTTTCGGCGTAATTGCCAACAGCTTTGATAGCATTCAATGCCCAGTCGTTTGACAAACCGAGCTCCTCACCAAATTTACCCTCAGTTCCAAGCAATCTTTTCACCGCTGGGTTCTTTGAACCAGAAGCTTCACTTGATGCGTTTGCCTTTGTAATATTCATTTCTTCGGCATTGATTAATGCATTCAACGTCCAACGAACAATGTTGAACCACTGATCGTCGCCTTGACGAACAACTGGACCAAGCGGCTCTTTAGAAATGATTTCAGGCAGGACTTTGTGTGCGTCCGGGTTTGTTAGCTTAGTGCGCTGAGCAGCAAGACCTGAACGGTCAGTTGTGTAAACGTCACAACGGCCAGCATCATAAGCAGCTACAACTTCATCTGCCTTTTCGAATGCAACAAGATTAAACTTCATGTTATTTGAACGGAAAAAGTCTGTAATGTTCAACTCGGTTGTTGTACCGGTGTTGGTGCAGATGTTTGCGCCATCCAGCTCAGTCGCAGAATTAACACCAAGCGATGTTGGAACCATCATGCCCTGACCATCGTAATAGTTCACGCCAGCAAAGTTCAGACCAAGCTGTGTATCACGGGTCATTGTCCAAGTGGTATTACGGGACAAAATATCAATCTCGCCAGAGCTAAGCGCCGTGAAACGCTGCTTCGCTGAGAGAGCAGAGAACTTAACTTTGTCTGCATCACCGAAGACAGCCGCAGCAACTGCTCGGCATAGGTCAACGTCAATCCCGGTCCATTTACCGCTGTCATCAGCATTTGAGAAACCTGGAAGACCCTGTGACACCCCACACTGAACAAATCCTTTTGCTTTCACAGCATCAAGCGTCGAAGTTGACGTCGCCTCAACCACCTTTTCAACTTCAACAATTTCTTTTTCGCCTTTGCCGATCATAAAGCCGGCACCAGCACCAACGACCAAAGCTATAGCAGCCATAACCATTTTGTTGCTCATCTTACCTACCCCTTTTGTATTTCAAGTTTTTTGTGACTGTGATTTTGGCAACAAGGCATATGATTGCCATGAGCCAATGACTTTACACAATTACTACATAAATACTGTCAAACATAGTTTCTTTTTTTATCCCGCGTGTTTTTGAGTTCAAAAGTCTCGATAATTACTTGTTTTCATTTAATCAAATCACAGATCACACAGTTTGACCGGTTTAATCAACGTACAAAAATGTAACTTTCCCAAATTTACATTTAATGAGAGCAAACTGGTAACAGGGCACTGGCTTGAGTTTTTATTAGGTAACTCTCTGAAAAATGGACAGTTATTATTCACAGAGATATCAAATAATATTTTCAAGTCTAAGGGGTTCAACCCGCGTCTCCTGTCCCGATTGACACTACCCAATATGCAAGGCACTTTTGGCTGAGTTTGATAATTTTTTGTTAAATAGAAATATTTGTTTTAAGGATTAGCCCATTGCCACGCTATTTTATAGAATTACTGACCCGGAGCCCTCAGCGTTTTGGCACTTTACTGGCGCTTATCGGGGTTTTGGTATTGACCCCTGATACGTTGGTGATCCGCCTTTCTGGGCTTGAACGCTGGGCTTTGATGGGCTGGCGCGGCATTTTAATGGGGGCGATGTCTTTGCTGTTATGGCGACTGTTGCTAACGCGCGATGCCAGCCGCGAATGGCGCAGCCTTGCCAGTTGGCAAGGCGTGCTTGTGATTACCGCCTTTAGTATGAATTCGGCAACTTTCACCCTTGGCATTGTTGAAACCTCGGCAACCGTGGTTCTGACAGCGGTGGCAACAATGCCCATCTTTGCCGCGATTTTATCCTATTTCATGCTTGATGAGCGTCAAGGCTGGCTAGGCTGGCTGGCCATCACCGCGGCAATGGGCGGCGTTGTTGTCGTTGTGCTGGATGGCGGCAATGCGATTGGCAGCCCTGAAGGATCGGTTCTTCTTGGTGGTATCTATGGCGTGCTAACCGCCGCTGGTCTTGCCCTCACCTTTACCATGGCGCGCAAATATAATGATCTTGGCATTTTGCCAGCCGCCGCTCTTGGCGCGATGATCAGCGGGTTTGTTGGGTTGTTCTTAAGCGATCTAAACAGCATTACCAATGTGCCATTATGGTCGGTATTGACGATGGGTTTGATTATCCTTCCCGTGTCTTTTACCTGCTTGAATTTGGCACCACGCTATACCAGCGCGGCGATTGTCAGCCTGTTAATGCTACTCGAGATGGTGATTGGACCATTTTGGGTATGGCTTGGTGTTGGCGAACAGCCAACAATCATCATGATGGCGGGGGCGGGCTTTGTCGCGCTGGTGCTTGGCCTTCATATCCTTCGCACCCAGTGGTTTACAAATTCCTGAAGATTTCCCGGCTCATCATGCTTTTACCGGCGCGCCTGAAAGGGACGATTCGCGCCAATGATCATCGGGGGTTTCTGGCTCGCTTTGGAAACCAGCGGCAATGATGGCAGTGATCGCGCAATATTCGTCTTTTTCGGATGTATCACCACTCACACCAACGGCGCCAATGACCGTTCCATCCTCGGCCATGACCAGCACGCCTCCGGGGACTGGCACAAATTTGCCATTAGCAACCGTTGCAAGCGCCGCCTGAAAGCTTGGGCGGCTTGCCAGCCGGTCACGGATCAAACGGCTAGACATGCCCATGCCAAGTGCACCCCATGCCTTTCCACGCGCAATGTCAAATCGCATCAGACCTGACCCGTCTTCGGATTGGCTGGCGACAATCTTGCCAGCCGCATCAAGCACAACAACC
>JABJBD010000074.1 GCA_018668795.1 Candidatus Puniceispirillum sp.
CGGCAAGGATTTACGGATAGCATGCATCTGCTGACTGGCAAATTTGCGCGCCACTTTTTCGTCAATGATAGGTGCCGGATAGTCTGGTGCCTGGTCTGGTCGTATCCATGGTGTATGGATCAAATTATCCGATACATGTTTCAATTCTGGCACCCAGCGTCGGATAAAATGACCATGCGGATCCTGATCCTGACTTTGCTTTATCGGGTTATAAATCCGTATCGTATTGATTCCGGTAATGCCTGACTGCATCTGACATTGGCTGTAATGAATGCCAGGTTCGTAATCGATAAAATTACGCGCAAGATGAAGCGCGGGACGTCGCCAATCCAGCCACAGATGATAGCTGGCAAAGCTCATGGCCATGGCACGCATCCGAAAGGTCAGCCAGCCTGTCGCTGTCAATGATCGCATCACAGCATCAACAAGCGGATATCCGGTGCGCCCCTTGACCCATGCGGTATATCTGGCAGATGCGTCCGGATGTGATTTGTCCAAAGACGCATAAGCCGAATGAAAGGGCTTGAATTCTATTGCGGGCTCATCTTCTAGCTTCTGGATGAAATGGCAATGCCAATGCAGGCGACTTTCAAAACTTATTAATGATTTCAACCAGTTATTTCTATTTCTTTCATCAGCCTCATGTACCAGCATTTGCCGACGGTTGGCGGCTTGAAACACCTCTCGCATCGATACAGCACCAAAGGCAAGATGCGCCGAAAGCCGCGAACAACTATCGGCCGCGGTAACCGGGGACGACATTTCATAACGATATTTTTGTCCGCGCATTGTTAAGAAACTTTTTAACAGCGCAATAGCTTCACTACGTCCGCCTTGCTGGCGTGCATGGCATCCATCATCTGCAAGACCCAAAGAGCCGGCACTAGGCACATCCATGGTTTTCAGCTTCACTGACAGCAATTTATCGGGTGCTGGCAAAGCTGGCGCATTCATCAGCTTGTCCCATTTGCCAGCCCATCCCCGACGAGATGTGAGGGGACGATGAACACCATGCTGTGGAAATTCATGCCAAGGAAGCTGATGATCTTGGCACCACGCCTGCACAGCCTTGTCACGGGCAAACGTCCAGCCATTACCCGTTTCCTCATGTGCGTATAAGGCAGTTATGCCATGTTGTTGATTTATGTCAGAAAGAACGCTGACCATATCGCCTACGCGTATCACCAAAGGTTGACCAAGTTTGGTCAGGCTTTCATCAAGGCTAGCAAGGGTTTCACCCAGAAAAGCATAGTGCCGGTAAGACATGTCGGGCTGAGCCCACAGTTCAGGTTCGACAACATAAAGCGGCAAAACAGGGCCAGTAGCACAAGCCGCGAAAAGTGGTGCGTGATCCCAGACACGCAAATCCCTTTTGAACCAAACAACATGCATCACTTTGTCCCTTAACTACCCTATATGTGTATTAACGTGCGTAAAATCAAATCACTGTGTACAAAGTATATAACTAATATTGCATTTATAATGTTGGCACTCATATAGCACGCATTGTAGGGCGAATGCGGTAGTTCATATCCGCGCATACCAAGGATACACCATGTCACTTACGCTTCTTAAATCCAATTTTGATAGTCGCGAAGACTTGATCGCATATGTTGCCAGCCTAAGCCCGCATATAGCTGACAAAACCGTCAGCCCAACAATAGGCGGGGAAAAGCCTGCGCAGATCGCTTTAGACGCCATAAATCCAGCGCAATATGCGCATAGTCGTAATTACCTTGATGGTGATGTGACGTACCTGTCGCCCTATATCCGGCATGGTATCGTTTCGCTCAATGACGTCCGCAATCATGCGCTGGCCATAAGTGGCGAACCTAAACAAACTGAAAAATTTATTCAGGAATTAGCATGGCGAGATTACTGGCAAAGACGCTATCGCCAGAGTCCAGATGATATCTGGCATGATATTGAAAGCTACAAAACCGGATTTGCGGCTGATGATTATGCTGACACTTTACCAGCGGACATTGAAACTGGTCAGACTGGGGTTGCGGTAATAGATAGCTTTATCAATGATCTTTGCACAACTGGCTATCTTCATAATCACGCCCGCATGTATGTTGCGGCCTATGTTGTGCATTGGCGACGCATAAAATGGCAAGCTGGTGCAAAATGGTTCCTGCATCACCTGCTTGATGGTGATCCAGCCAGCAATAATTTATCCTGGCAATGGGTAGCCAGCACATTTGCCAACAAACCCTATTTTTACAATCTTGAGAATGTCACTAAATATGCCGCACCGGGGCTGAATGTCGCATCACAGGATAATCTGCCGCTTGCCTATTCCTATGATGAATTGGACCGTATCCTATTTCCGTATCGTGAGGATTATAATGGCTAATCTTGTTATTCTTCATGAAGATGCACTGTCTCTAAACCATCCTATTTTTAGTGACGAAACGAAATCCCTATCCACACGAAGCGCGTGGAAACAGCCTGTTTTTATATGGGATTCAAATTATTTTTCTGACGCTGGTTATAGTTTTAAACGTCTGGTTTTCATCTATGAAACCCTAAGCACATTACCAGTTGATATATATTATGGCAAAATGAATGAGGTGATTGTTCACTTAATCCAAGAGCAATCTGTGACCGATATATTTATCCCAGAAACACCAAATCCCCAGCTATGCGCATTCATAGACTTCGCCCACAATTTGGTGGCAACGCATGTTATAAATGAAAAGGCTTTTGTTTCACTTGACCGCACGCCTGACCTTGGGCGGTTTTTTCGTTATTGGAACAAGGCCAAGAAAGCCGCTTTATCACCAGATGGCGTCAGGCTATAGATCAGGTAAAATTTCAATAGGAAGCCCCGCATAGTTTTCGGCAAATGATTTCATCGCGGCATCTGATGATAAAAGATAATCCATGTCAGCACGTTGAAGTTTCTTTTCAAATTCCGAATGGCGATGGTCGGTATGTAGCAAAGTTGTACAAAACCAGCTAAACCGTTCGACTTTCCAAACACGGCGAAGTGCACGAGATGAATATTCCCGAAGTTGAGCTTCGCTGTCATCACAATAGAAATCAATAAATGCCGCCGATAACAAGGCCACGTCAGCAATGGCAAGGTTTAATCCTTTGGCCCCAGTAGGGGGAACGATGTGGCCTGCATCACCAGCCAAAAACAGACGTCCAGATGACATAGGTTCAGATACGAATGACCGCATCGGAGTGATGCCTTTTTGAATTATTTCACCCCGATTTTGCGTGACGCCAATGCGGATATCCAGCTCATCCCACAAGGCTTCATCCGACCAATTATCAATATGATCTTCATTGTCCACTTGAATATAAAGACGGCTGATTTCATTAGACCGCATTGATTGCAATGCAAATCCCCGAGGATGCTGGGCATAAATCACGACTTTATTCATGGGTGGCGCCTTGGCCAAAATACCAAGCCATGAATAAGGATAAATCAGATCAAAATCATTGCGTATGGTTGCTGGCATGGCCTTGCGGGATACACCGCGGAACCCATCACAGCCAGCAACAAAATCGCATGTGAGCGTGTGGTCCTTGCCGTCATGGCGGTAATGCACCTGCGGAGACGCGCCA
Organism: Candidatus Puniceispirillum sp.; assembly: GCA_018668795.1. Taxonomy (GTDB): domain Bacteria; phylum Pseudomonadota; class Alphaproteobacteria; order Puniceispirillales; family Puniceispirillaceae; genus Puniceispirillum. The sequence continues at coordinate 3,583 of JABJBD010000074.1, forward strand.
TCAATATCATCAATTCCTGTCACTTCGGCATCGGTTAGGATAACGGTTCCATTTTGCGCATGTTGTTGAAACAAGTCTTTGACAATTTCAGTCTGGCCATAGGCCATAACCTGTCTTCCGCTGTCATATTTTTCAATGCTGATCGGATGAACTCCACCGTCAAAAGCAATATCAATACCATGATGCGGCAATCCTTCTTGATCCATTCTTGCGCCTAGGCCAGCCTCGCGTAAAATATCAACCGTGCCTTGTTCGAGGATTCCAGCCCGAATACGCGCCTCACAATATTGTTGTGACCGCGCTTCAAGAATAACCGATGAAATGCCTCTAAGATGAAGAATATGCGCTAATAAGAGGCCTGCTGGCCCGGCCCCGATAATTGCAACTTGAGTTCGCATCATACACTAACAATCCAACCGTTTAGATATGGTTAGCGTAAAATTTAGCAAAATACCACTCATTAGACATCATACATATTCGTGTAAAAAGTGGTCTTAGGGGAAATCTTGATCCTTTTGCGGTTGTTCACCAATCGCTTGCAAAATCATTTTTCCAATCAGTCCAATCGCAATGACGCGCAAAATGGTTACCGTGGAAGCTGTTAATGAAAATGGATCGTCCGAGTGCGTAATCCGCATACTAAAATCATCAACTAATCCAAAAATTGCCGCAACAAAAACAAGGACAGCAATTAGCGAAAAATAGCGATTAACAATGGCACTGACACCAATCAAAACCAACAAAACAATAACTTTGATAATACGTTGATTAAGGGTCGCTTCGGCGAATTGAAGATCAACATTCTCCATCAATCTTAGTTCGTTGATAAAGAAATCTTTTTTCAAAATAACAAAGGTCAAGGTGCATAATACGATGACAAAATATAACAGAAGCAGAAACAAAAGATTTCGTGAATAATTGATTTTTTCATCTTGGTTTGCAAAATCGACATTTGTTAAAGTATCAATTTCTTTTTTGCTTAATTTGCGAAAGAAATCTTCTGACATAACTGCGCCCTAAATACCCAGTTTCAATCTCAAAGTAATCTTAGCACAATTAATGTTTGTTTAAAATTCCTGTCATGTAAAACCAGCACGCCAAAGGCGCGCTGGTTCAAAATTTTAGTTGTATGACGCCGGTTACGACTTACGACCTACAGAACCGATAACTTCGGCACCAAGTTCGATTGCAAGCGAGTTCGCCCGCAATTCACCATCTACTTTTGCCGTTGATCCAACTGATAGTTCCTCAGTGGTCAAAGTCCCGTTGAAATCACCCGCTAATTCCACACGGTCAGCATTCAAAGTTCCTTTGAAAACGCCCATTTCTTCGAGAAACACTTCAACGGCGTTTAATTCACCTGAAAAATTTCCAGAAATAACGACCGGCGCTTCGCCACCATCAAGCTTACCTTCGACGACCATGCCCTGAATAATATTTGTACTTCCGTCCATGACTATTTTCCTTTGCTATACCAGACCTAACTGGGATCAAAATTGTTATTTATTTGGCATCTTCATCTGTTTCAGCATCAGCGCTTTCAGTGACTTCATCTTCGCTTTCCGCGTGAGGCAAAGAGCTGCCTGTATCTTCGGTCCAGTTATGAACGACACGACAATTCAGCGCGGCACCACGGTCCATTTGCAAAGACTGGTAATGGACTTCACCAGCGATTTGCGCTGTTTCCGTTGCCCAAACACTGTGTGCGTGCATTTCACCATTATAATGGCCTGAAATCACAACCAGATCGGATTTAATCGCGCCGTGAAATTCACCTTCCGGACCGATTGACACCTTTTCAGCTTCAAGGTCAGCTTCGACTGTGCCATTGATTTCGATAGATTTAGCATTGCTTATGGTACCCGAAAAATGAGCGCCTTCGCCAATGACTGCTTTTGTTTTTGATATATCCATTCTTCTATCCTCTGATCTTTATAAATTGATTATCTAAATGACAGTTATTCGGCGGTTTCATTTTCAAGTTTAGCTGCCGCCTTAACAATTTTTGCCGGTGCTTTTTTGAATTTGGCCACTACATGGGCACCAGCCTCAACCTCTATGCCTATACATTTCAGGTCACCCTCAAAGTGGCCAGACGCCTCAATGTGCGCGTTTATGGATGCAACATCACCGGTGACTGTACCTGAAATGACAACTTCCCCAGTTTCGATACTGCCATTAAGAATGGCACCATCTTCGACGGTTAGCTTGTTGCAGATAATTTGCCCTTCCAATTGACCAGCAAGAATGACATCACCATCTGAAATAACCGTTCCTGTGATTCGCATCTGATCATCAATTACAGACACTTTTTGGGTATCCGCATCGTTTGACTCTGTATTTTTAAACATAACAACCCCCTGATAATGCGAGCCTATCAAATTTTTTCTAATAAAGTTAAGATTAATTGTTTGCCTATGCGTTCTAAAGGTAACAATTTATAGAAACTGTCGTAAATAATAGTAAGATTTATTCCGTTGCATGACTTTGGTCAGTAGTCTTAACGGCTCATTTTAATTTTTATTAAGTCGCGTGGTTTGAGGAAGTTATGAGTGAAGATGTAGTCGACATTCGAAAACGGATTGAAGAAATTCGAAACGAGGTTAGTTCGGCGTCTATTTCACAGCGTGAACAGCCTCGTTCACGAACCATGGGGAACATTGCTGAGCTGGCTGTAGCGCAAGGGTCTGCACAACCGCAATATCAAGATGAGACAGACAAAGTTCCGGAAAATGCCGTACCACAAGACGCGCCGCAGAATGATACAAAGGCCGCGCTTGATTCAGCATTGCAGATGCCTGCCTTTACTTTGAATGTGAAGAATCAGGTATCAAACAAAACATTATTTGCGTTCTGTATAATTCAGACACTTTCAAACATTGCCATTATTGGCGTCTTGTTATGGAAGCTTGGATAAATTGATGCGCAGGATAATCGGCAAAATCATTCAGCGTTTCACCCCAAAAATGATTCAGGGGAACCGTGCCGATTCGCCATTAACCGTGAATAACAGGCTGTGGTTTTTACGCGAAAACAGATTTCTGTTCATGACCAAAAATGGTCCTGTTGAGATTACGGTGAAACCAACATATGTCATTTCCGCAGCCGTAGTTTGTTTTGTTGGCACTGTTGTTATCGCCATTTCGACGGTGTTTCTTGGCGTCAACGCTGTTGGTGTTGTCAGCAGGGATTCAATCCAGACAGCCAACGCAAGTATAACCGAAACAGATATGGATGCTGATAATTTCAACGACACGTTGGAGGTAATAGCGCTGGCACCACAAACCGAGACCAGCACAGCACAGCCAGCATCGGGTAGCTTTATAAAAGACCTGTCAACAGGGGCTGACAAGAAGCAAAAACCATTTGCACCCAAGTCAGATGGCATGAATGCATCTAAGAATACCTTTGCGCGGATCATTTCAAAACGCGACCGGGTCAATGCTTTACCAACGGCTGGAAATAGTGACGCCATGGATACCGCCAATGTGCTGGCAGAAAAAGTGACTGATGACCAGCCCATGTTTGAAGCAGATAATAGCGTGACCTTGCCAAAGCTGGCAGATGCACCGCAGGCACCTGTTCGCCCAATTGAGCCAGTTGATGACGCCAAACCAGCGCAAATACAAAAAAGCCCTCGTGAACGGGCTGCTATCGAATTGGCTGCTTTGAGCAATCTCATTCCCGATTTTGCCTTCAATAGCTTTTATAACAAAGATACTTTGAATGAACCTGACAATGCTGATGAGCAGCCATTGCATAGGCCAAAACCAGACACGATAAGTAGCATTACAAATATCAAGCAAACAGTGCCGCCTATTGGTGATGCGCCTGTTGGCATGGAAAAGATTGAACCGAAAAGAATGGTTCCTGAAATTGATAGCGCTGTTCAGGAAATGAAATTGCTTGTGTCGATGGTCAGAGAGATAGACACAATCCGCAGCCGCGTTGCCAATCTTGGTTTGCTGGAAGAAAATTTACCTGACTATGACTCTGTCGGCCCAGCGCTCGACAATAAAGATTTCAAAACACTGGTGCTGGCCTTGGATGATCATCGTTCAGCCTTGCGGAAAATTCCATTCAAACCGCCTATGCTGTATTTCTATATTTCCAGCAATTATGGTTATAGAAAGCATCCCGTCACAAAAAAGAAAGTGTTCCATCACGGCATTGATCTGGCTGGCACATGGCAGGAAGATATATTGGCATCGGCACCGGGGACTGTGACATTTGCCGGTAAAGCAGGTTCGTTTGGAAATGTTGTGCGGGTGCGCCATGCCTTTGGCGTGGAAACTGTGTTTGCGCATTTGTCCAAGATACGCGTCAAAAAAGATCAAGACGTCAGTGAAGGTACCGTTATCGGCAATATGGGCAGAACGGGCAGAACTGAAGGGGCGCACCTGCATTACGAAATGCGCGTTAATGGCGAATCACTGAACCCCCAATTATTCTTTGACGTGGGACGTGCTATGAGCGTGAGTGGTGAATTGCGGGTTGTTTCAACCGATCGCTAAATCGTTGCGCGAAACCACCCTCTATCCTAAAAAATTGCTGCACTGCGCCGTTAACCTTTTGTGGAAGCAACGCTTCACAATTTCTTCAAGGGTCGATAACGATGTTTCGTGCATTTCCAATTATTAGTCTTGTTACGCTTTTATCTGCCTGTAATTTATATCTGGTAGAAAGTGGCGCGCCAAAGCCTGTGGCCTCAGTGGCTAGTCAAAGCGCTGACACGGTTGATACCGAAATTTCGCCACCAGCACCGCCACCGCCACCAAAAGCAACGCCAGGCAGTAGTCAGATCGGCTTTATGGATAAAACCACAGCGCATCTTGAAGGGTGCCGCTTTTTAAGTGTAATGCGCCTGACACATCGCGGACATTTTGAAGATGGGCTGATTTTGCTTCGGAACGGGGCGCATTCAATCAATGCAAATATGATGGTTCCCGTCCGCCTAGTCGAAATGGCCGACCCCGTATCCGGATTGCATTATTACCATGTTCGCCTTATGCGCTGTCCCAAGCAAAACCTTTCGGCTGATAGTTAGGAGTAACTGATTATGGGCGAGATACTTTATCTTGAAAATTATAAAACCGAAACGCATGTTGTGGTGAATGCCACAACCAAAAAGATGCCACAAACCGAGCGTCAGCGTGTCGAAGCAATCCGCGATAATATCGAGGAATTGCTGAATATGGTTGCAGGTCTGCGCCGTGATCCAGAATCAGTGGCGCTTGCTGCCAGCCGTTTTGGCATCATGCGCATGTTCCAGATGCACGGCAGAGCCCACACAATGGCCTTCGTTGACCGTTGCATCGAAACAGCCGAAATCGCCGAGGATATTCTGGGTACTTAATCGCCCTTTAAGCTAAAATTTGCGCTTAGCCAATTAGCATGTATAGTCGTATGCATTACATCTTATATCAGTTTTGAATAACTTTGAATAACGTGGCGTTAGTATGTCTGGCTTGAACAAAAAACGGGTGCTTGAAATATTGTCCCGCTCAAATGGTGACGATAAAGTCAGCATGTATTGTGACCGTGCGCTTTCAACACTCATTCTATTGAATTTACTAGCTGTTTCACTTGAATCCATCGATCAGTTAAGCACCCAATATGGGTTTCTGTTCTGGGCATTTGAATTGTTCTCGGTGACGATATTTGGCTGTGAATATATTTTACGGATCTGGTCAAGTGATGCCAACATAGATCGCAAAACCGAGTCATCTGCAAAATCCCGTTTTGGCTATATTTTCAGCTTTACAGGCCTGATTGATCTGATTGCAATCCTGCCAAGCATATTGCCATTGTTCCTTGGACAGATGGACCTACGCTGGTTGCGCGTTCTGCGGCTTGTGCGGCTGCTGAAAATCTCTCATTATTCAACCGCTCTTGAGGATCTGATCTCGGCGATCCGTGAAGAACGAAACGCCTTTGGCGCGGCGCTATATCTGTTTTGCATTGCGCTGTTTGTTTCCAGCGCGTTGATGTATGTCGTCGA
>JABJBD010000134.1 GCA_018668795.1 Candidatus Puniceispirillum sp.
TAGAAATTGCACAGTAGCGGCGACATCATCAGCTTCGGTGAAAGTTCCGCTTGGCATTTTATCAGCAACAAGCAAGCTGGCTTCTTCATCAAGAGATTTGCCCGATGCTTTTGCACGCGCCACAATCTGTTGTTCAACCAGCGGGGTTCTTACCCATCCAGGGCAGATCGCATTAACCGTAATGCCACCACGCGCATGTTCTAGTGCCATTGTCTTGGTCAAACCAATCACCCCATGCTTTGCCGCGACATAAGCAGCTTTATCTGGTGAGGCGACAAGACCATGCACTGATGAAATATTGATAATCCGCCCCCAATCCGCAGCCGTCATATGCACGGCTGCCGCCGCTGAGGCATGAAACACCGCCGACAGATTGATCGCCAGCACATCATCCCATTTATCAATGGGAAACTCTGCTACTGGTGCGACATGCTGAATACCTGCATTGTTAATTAATATACCGATACCGCCAAAGCGCTTGGCAGCCTTATCGATCATTGCACGAACCGCCTTTGGGTCGCGCATATCCGCCGGATCATGTGTTGCCATATGTGCGCCAGCAACCATAAGGCTATTACATATATCGGCAATTTCATCATCCGTTCCCAGACCACCAATGCTGATGTTCATACCCTCGCTCGCCAAGGCACGCGCTATCGCCAGTCCGATACCTGACGTTGCCCCTGTTACCAGTGCGTGCTTAACATCCATTATTTATTACCTTTGCTAAACAAGGCATCAGCAGCGGCGCTGACCGCACCCTTGTCGGCTATCAAGGTTTTAGCATGGATAATTTCTGCTTCCATGCGCTCAATATAGTTCTGTAAATCTTCAATATTCCAGCTTTGCATATCAGCCGGCAGGCCAGCCGGTTTCAGCTTTTCCAGTTCATCATCCATGACACAATCCATTCATCTTGCCTAATGGCCAAATACGTCTTTATGCATAATGTGCATTTTTACCAGCCGCGTCAAAGGCAGGCTTTGCATTGTGTTTTAAACCAGCTTATACTATAGCCACGTTTCCAGTTATTTATGTAACAACGGCGCGGCGGGCTGCACGGATTTATTGCAGTATACCGACGCAGCAAAGGTAGGATATGATGACTCAGCTTCTTATGCCAAAGGCAACTGCCGTGTGGCTTATCGATAATACCAGCCTGTCATTTGAACAGATCGGTGATTTTTGCAACCTTCATGTTCTTGAGGTGCAATCAATTGCTGACGGAGAAGCCGGTATTGGCATTCAAGGATATGATCCAGTTCAAAATGCTCAGATAACACAGCAAGAGCTTGATCGTTGTCAGGCCGACAGCACTGGCCGCCTCGTTCTGGCAACATCGAATCTGCCAACACCAAACCGCCGTACCAAAGGGCCACGCTATGTGCCAGTGGCGCGCCGTGGCGATAAGCCAGATGGGATTGCATGGCTATGCAAGCATCACCCTGAACTAAAAGACACCCAGATTATCAAACTGATTGGTACGACAAAGGAAACTATTGGTAAAATTCGCGAAAAGTCGCATTGGAATATCGCCAATATCACAGCCAAACATCCAGCCATGCTAGGGCTATGCGCGCAAGCCGATCTTGATGCCGCGATTGAAAAAGCTGGCGGTTCACCCCATTCAGAAGAACAGCTTTCAAATATGACCGAACTGCCATAAATCAGTTAATCACAACCTATCAAAGGAAACACTAATTTAAGGGGATGTTTTCGAAGCGATGGAAAAAGCACAGCAAAAGGCGGCTTTGGCTAATAAGCTTTATCAGCTTGAAAGCGAACATCGTGACCTTGACGAAGTGATTGGAAGGTTGGGCGATGACAAGCCCTTTGATCAGCTGAAATTACAACGGCTGAAAAAGCGCAAGCTTATTTTAAAAGATGAAATCACTAAACTTAAAGCCGGTATTCTTCCTGATATTATCGCCTAATTCTAAAATTAGCCCAATCTACCTGATTCAGTAGCGAAGTGAGTATGACATGGCCAGCCCCTCCCCATCTTCGACATCCTCTTCGGTTGCAAAGGTAGCGATTTGCATGGGAAGCCAGTCTGACTGGAAAACCATGCAGGAAACAGCAACGTTACTTGAGGCACTTGGCGTCACGCATGAAACCAAAATCATTTCGGCGCATCGCACACCTGCTCGCCTTGCTGAATTTGCTGAAACCGCCCATGAAAACGGCTTTGCCGTTATCATAGCTGGCGCAGGCGGTGCCGCACATCTACCAGGCATGATAGCCGCACATACACATCTGCCGGTATTGGGGGTGCCCGTTGAGTCAGCCGCGTTAAAGGGGATGGATTCGCTATTGTCAATCGTCCAGATGCCCGCCGGCGTGCCAGTAGGAACCTTGGCGATTGGTGTACCAGGCGCTAAGAATGCCGCCTTGATGGCAACGCAGATTTTAGCCCTTCAGGACGACGCCTTATCGCAACGCCTGATCGCCTGGCGCGATGCCCAAACAGCCAATGTTGCGGATATACCAGAATGATCATCGGCATATTGGGAAGCGGGCAACTAGGGCGGATGTTGATAATCGCCGCCGCCCAACTGGGTATAAAGGCACATATTTTTGCCCCAGATGCCACAAATAGCCCTGCTGGTGACATCGCTTTTGCTACAACCGAGGCAGCCTATGATGACCATGATGCACTTGTAGCATTTGCCAATTCAGTCGATGTGATCACCAGTGAATTTGAGAATGTTCCAGCCACAACACTTGATATTCTGGCAAAACACAAAACAGTCAGCCCCGGTATTGCCGCCTTGCACACTGCCCAGCATCGAATTCGTGAAAAATTACTAGCACGCGACCTTGGGATTGATACGCCTGCTTTCTGGCATGTTACAAATGCCGCCTCGTTGCATACAGCCATGACTAAGTTGAATAAAGACGGCATTTTAAAAACCTGTACACTTGGCTATGACGGCAAGGGACAGGTCAAAATCTCACCGACAAGTGATTTTGACGCTGTTTTTGCATCTCTGGAATCGGATGATGTAATTCTCGAAGAAATGATACCTTTTACCGCCGAAGTCAGCTTTTTAA
>JABJBD010000193.1 GCA_018668795.1 Candidatus Puniceispirillum sp.
CTGTTTATCGATCAGCACCAGTGCGGCAATCACCTGATTACGTGGTGATATGTCGGCTTCTATTGCTTCAAGATGCCAGCCGATGCGCGCTCTGGCGCGCTGTACCTGCCAGAATAATGTTGAAATGGCGGCACGATCCCCCGATCCAGCATAGCGACGACGCTGCATACCTGCACGCAAGCCCTGTCCGGCCATCTGACCCTCAGGCATGTTCTGCATTATTTCAATAACGGCGGCAATACGCGCGGCTGGCGTCATGGTAATCCTCGTAAACGTCAAAAAGGCAAAAGGTCAAAATTGGCAAACAGCTTTAGTCGGTTACATGCCAGGCCGGTAATTTGGTGCTTCACGTGTGATGGTCACATCATGGACATGCGATTCTGCCAGCCCCGCACCCGTAATTCGCAAAAAGTTTGCATTTGCCTGTAAATCAGCAATGCTGGCATTGCCTGTATAGCCCATCGCCGCGCGTAATCCGCCTAACAGCTGATGCAGGACATTTTCGACAGCGCCTTTATAAGGCACCTGCCCCTCAATTCCTTCGGGAACAAGTTTCAAAGGCTGGGTGATTTCGGCCTGAAAATAACGATCTGCTGATCCGCGTGCCATCGCACCAGTTGATCCCATACCGCGATAGGATTTATATGACCGCCCCTGATGCAGATAGACCTCGCCAGGTGTTTCATCGGTACCTGCCAAAAGCGATCCAATCATCGCCACATCGCCACCAGCGGCAATCGCCTTGGCCAGATCGCCAGAATATTTGATACCACCATCGGCAATCACCGGCACACCATTCGCATGACAAGCTTCAGATGCTTCCATGATCGCGGTCAGTTGTGGCACGCCAACACCCGCGACCATCCGCGTTGTACAGATTGACCCCGGACCAATGCCAACCTTAACCGCATCGGCACCAGCATCCATCAAGGCCTTGGCCCCATCCGCAGTGGCCACATTGCCGCCAATCACCTGCACATGGTTGGCCAGCTTGCGTACCTTGGTAACAGTTTCTAGAACGCCTTGTGAATGGCCATGCGCGGTATCGACGATAATCACATCCGCGCCAGCGTCCATCAACGCTTCGGCACGCGCCATGCCGTCAACGCCAGCACCAGTGGCGCCCGCAACCAGCAAACGACCGCTTTGGTCCTTTGAGGCAAGCGGATGATTTTGCGCCTTTTCCATATCCTTGACCGTTATCAAACCGATACAGGCGTTATCCCCATTAATAACCACCAGCTTTTCGATACGATGTTCGTGCAACAGACGGCGCGCTTCATCTGGCGCTGCCCCATCACGGACTGTCACCACGTCACGCGTCATCAGGTCAGCCACCTTCTGCGACAGATCAGAGGCAAAACGCACATCACGGTTTGTCAGAATACCAACCAGCTTTTGCGGCGCATTGCCGACCTTTTCAACAACCGGAATACCGCTAATATGGTGGGTGCGCATCATATCCAGCGCATCACCTAATGTCTGTTCAGGTGTAATGGTCAGCGGATTGACAACCATGCCTGCTTCGAACTTCTTGACCTTGGCAATTTCGGTAGCCTGTTCTTCGATAGTAAAATTCTTATGCACAACACCAAGGCCACCAGCCTGCGCCATAGCAATCGCCAACCGATGTTCGGTCACGGTATCCATAGCCGCAGAAATAAGTGGAATGTTGAGACTGATCTGCTTGGTCAGACGGGTAACAAGCCCAACTTCAGCTGGCAACACAACTGAATGTGCTGGCTGCAAAAGAACGTCGTCAAAAGTGAGTGCTTCGCGAATTTTCATGAGGTGCCTTCCGTCTATCCGGTGGCAACGCACTATAGCCAAACACCCTGCACATTGATAGCCCTAAAATAGAGATGTAGGATTTTGAAATGCCTTATCCGGCATCCTCATCTTTTGGATTTACTGGTGCGTTTTTGGACGCGTCTTGGGGCGCATCGTCGGGCGTGTCTTTGGACATATTTTCCAGCCCATTGCCATGATACCCTGTAGCCAGCACATAGCTTTCAACCGATTCTGATCGGCTGGCGGTGGGTTTGACATGACGTACGGTTTTGAAATTCTGGCGCATCAGGTCAAGCACCGAACGTTCAGCACCGCCGCGGAAACATTTGGCCAGAAAAAAACCGTCCTTGCGCAGAACTTCCAGCGCAAAATCCAATGCTGTTTCCAGCAAAGCCGTGGTACGCAGATGGTCGGTTGCACGGTGTCCGGTGGTATCGGCGGCCATATCGCTCATCACCCCGTCAGCCCCGCCACCAACAGCATCTTTCATCTGTGCCATCATCGCATCTTCGGTCATATCACCAACAAAAATATCAGCATCAACGACATGTTCGGTTTCTAGCAGATCGATGCCAACAAGCTTTGCCTTGCTGATACCCAGTTTCGTGCGAATTGAGGCAACCTGAAGCCAGCCGCCAGGCGCACAACCAAGGTCAATGATCGCCATGCCGGGCTTGAGTAGCTGATAGCGATCATCAATCTGTTCAAGCTTGATCGCCGCACGCGACCGATAGCCGCGCGCCTTAGCTTCGGCGACATAGGGATCGTTCAACTGGCGGGTCAGCCATCTTTGTGACGACACTTTGCGACCACGCATTTTTTTAGGCTGGCGGGTCAGACCAGTTGCATTTCGATAGCTACGCCCTGAAGGGCCCTTTTTACCGGAATTATCGCTTCCAGATTTCATGCTCATACCAATTTTCTCAATTTAGGGGACAGCTATCAAACTGGCTATCCTTTGTCTTGAGCGACATTAGCATATTATTTGCCATGATTTTCAGCTATATTTCGGTTTTATAGCAATCGATTCCGATTGACCGCATATTTGTTGGACATAGCATGATCCAGTCTATGGCTTATCCAAGGTTCCTGAATGACATCAGCATCTTCAC
>JABJBD010000195.1 GCA_018668795.1 Candidatus Puniceispirillum sp.
GAATTTGTTGCGCCAGACTGTAGCATCAGCCACGCCGTTTGACGGCTATCTGCTGACTGGTATTCCACGTCTTGATGACCAAGACAGATTATTTAATGCGGCGGTTTTGCATAGCCATGATGGCGCGCTGAAAGCGGTTTATGACAAACGTCATCTTGTACCGTTTGGCGAATATGTTCCGTTTCGTAGTCTGCTTCCCTTTATTGATGTGATTGCCGGACCCCGGGATTTTAGCGCGGGGACGACAAACAAGCTGTTTGATGTGCCAGATGTTGGCAAAGCGCAGATATTGATCTGCTATGAAGTGATTTTTTCAGGCACCGTCATTGATCGCAATAACAAGCCAGATTTCATCGTCAATCTGACAAATGATGGATGGTTTGGCCATACGGCAGGTCCATGGCAACATCTGGCGCAAAGCCAGATGCGTGCAGTCGAGGAAGGCATGACCATGTTCCGCGCTGCGAATGCCGGGATCAGCGGTGCGTTTGATCCGCTTGGTCGGCCGCTTGGCCAGATCGGGCTTGGCATTGCGGATAGTATTGATGTGAAGGCTGTTGCTCCGCTGGCGTCAACGCTATTTGCCAAAATGGGGCATCTGCTGTTTTTCTGTCTGTTGTTCCTGAATGCAGGGTTTGCGCATTGGCTTGATAGGCGGCTTGACCGCCGCCGCTAGTTAAGGCAAAAAACCATGTCAAAAAATAAACGAGGATTCCATGCCATATCTTTTCACATCTGAGTCTGTGTCCGAAGGACATCCTGACAAATTGTGCGATCGTGTATCCGATACGGTGCTTGATCTGTTTCTGACAGCTGATCCAGAAGCGCGCGTTGCGTGTGAAACTTTGGCAACGACCAATCGTGTTATTCTGGGTGGTGAGGTGCGGGCACCAGAAGATAAAATCGCGGGTATCATGAAGCAAATCGAACCTGCTGTTCGTTCGGCGGTCAAAGATATTGGCTATGAGCAGGATAAATTCCATCATGCGCATTTTGAATTTCAGAATTATTTGCATGAACAGTCAGCTGACATTGCCATGGGTGTTGATGAAGGCGCTGACAAGGATGAAGGCGCAGGTGATCAGGGGCTTATGTTTGGTTATGCCTGTGATGAAACCGACGTGTTAATGCCCGCCCCGATTCATTATTCACATCAGATTCTAAAACGTCTTGCCGCGATGCGCAAAAGTGATGCTGATTCCATTTTACGGCCTGATTCAAAAAGCCAGATCACATTGGTATATGATGATAATGGCAAGCCCACAGGCGCGCATAAGATTGTCTTGTCCACCCAACATGCCGAAGGCGCATCGTCAGATGATATACGTAAATTGGTGACACCTGTAATTGCCGATATTCTGCCAGATGGCTGGATGGTGGCCACCGATGATCTGCTGGTGAATCCGACAGGCAATTTTGTTATCGGGGGACCAGATGGTGATGCCGGTCTGACAGGCCGCAAGATTATTGTTGATACATATGGTGGTGCCGCGCCGCATGGTGGCGGTGCTTTTTCAGGAAAAGATCCGACAAAAGTTGATCGCTCAGCCGCCTATGCCGCACGCTATCTGGCCAAGAATGTTGTGGCAGCTGGTCTGGCAACAAAATGTACCATCCAGCTTGCCTATGCGATTGGCGTTGCTGATCCAGTATCGGTTTATGCGAATACGCATGGCACCGGACAGGGCAGTGATGCTGACTTGCAACAAGCACTTAGCCAGTGCATGAAGCTGACCCCGCGGGGCATTCGTGAGCATCTTGGACTGAATAAGCCAATCTATGCATCAAGTGCAGCCTATGGCCATTTTGGCCGCGTTGCTGGTGAAGCTGGGGCGGGATCATTCAGCTGGGAAGCTACTGATCTGGGTGCAACCCTGAAAACGGCTTTGGGCTAGATCCGCCAGGCTTGAATTAAGTTTCGTTTGGATTATATCTGGTGACATATAAATTGTGGCTGGTGAATTGTGGCTGGCGACATGGGGAATGGTTTGGTAATGGCTGCTGACACGAAAAATTCAGATTCAGCAAAACCAGATTCAAAATATGAGGATTTTTCCGCGCCACGCTTTTATGGGCGGCGCAAAGGGCGCCCCCTGCGGAAAACAATGCAAGGGTTGCTGGCGGATAAATTGCCCAAAGTACGTTTTGATCTGGCACAATCTGCAGCGCACCAATTCACCACGTCATATAATGATATTTTTCTGGAAATCGGATTTGGTGGGGGTGAGCATATCGCTGGACTCGCCAAGCAACGCCCAGATGCCGGTTTCATTGGTGCCGAGCCATTCATAAATGGTGTCGCCAGTTTGCTTCGGCATATGCAGGATGATGATATCGGGAATATCCGTATCTGGGATGATGATGTGCGGCTGATTTTTGCCTCATTGGCGGATGCCTCATTGGCCGGTGCCTATGTGATGTTTCCCGATCCCTGGCCGAAAAAGCGTCATGCGGGACGGCGGATTCTGCAAACAGATGTGATGGATTCACTAGCACGGCTGATCCGGCCAGGTGGAAGCCTAGTGATGGCCAGCGATGACCCGACGGCAAAAAGCTGGCTACTTCAGGCCGCCATGCGGCATCCAGCCTTTGACTGGACTGCGCGCTGTGCGGATGACTGGCAGACGCGCCCATCACATTTGCCCACGACGCGCTATATGAAAAAGGCCGAAAATGAAGCCCGCCGCCCGTCCTGGTTTATCTTTACCCGTAATGAGCCAAAGCGGATTTGACGGAATCGCTTGTCATTCGGCGCTTTACCCTATATATGTAGTTCAAAATCAGCTGTCGCATAGATGGTGAGCCGCAGGCTCACTTTTTTATTGGCTGATATGTGGATGGATTGGGCGCAATAGCGAGACCAGCTTGGTAGAGACAAAAGTAAGCAAGATTATCGAAGCGGCGGTTGAAGACCTTGGTTTTCAGCTGGTACGCGTTTTGTTTATGGGCGGTAATTCGGGGCGCAATCAGCTACAGATTATGGCCGAGCCTGTTGAAGATCGTGAGATGACAGTCGAGGATTGCAGAAAGCTGAGTCGGCATATTGCCGCCTTGCTGGATGTGGAAGATCCGATTTCCAGTGCCTATGTTTTGGAGGTGAGCTCACCGGGGATTGACCGGCCGCTGACGAAAATCGAAGATTACGAGAGATTTGCAGGAGAATTGGCCAAAATAAATCTGCGGATGATGCGCGACGGCCGCCGCCGGTTCAATGGCCGCCTGAATGGGTTTGACGACGATGGCAAGATTGTTCTGGAAACATCCTTTGGGCGGTTTGTATTTGCCTTTGACGAGATAGATTCGGCGCGTATTGATCCAGCAGAAATTCTGGCGACGCCACATAAAGATAAGTAGATGGATAAGACAGATAATTGACTAAAGATAAGGGGGTGATGATGACGATGCCATCAAGACCCCAAAGACAGGTAACAACACCTCAAGCGTTTGAAATAGGCAAGCGTTTGAAAACAGATAAGTCGAGACGATAATGGATACATCATCAATTCCGGGTATGGAACTCATTCAGGTCGCCGATGTGGTGGCTCGTGAAAAATCGATTGAGCGTGAAGAAGTCATGCTGGCGATGGAAGAAGCGATTCAAAAAGCAGGCCGTGCAAAATACGGTCTGGAACGTGATATTCGGGCCATGATTGACCGCAAATCGGGTGCTATTCGGCTGGAACGCTGGATGGAAGTTGTCGAAGAAGTTGAAGATGACGAAACCCAGATAAGCGTTGCTGAAGGTGCAAAATTGAATCCTGCGCTGGGCGTTGGTGAGTTTACCAAGCAATCACTGCCCCCGATTGAGTTTGGTCGCATCGCCGCGCAGACTGCCAAGCAGGTGATTTCGCAAAAAGTGCGTGATGCCGAGCGCGCGCGTCAGTTTGAAGAATATAAAGACCGGGTTGGCGAGATTGTTGTTGGCACCATCAAACGTGCTGAAAGCTATTCGATTACAGTTGATCTTGGTCGCGCCGAAGCGGTGATACGTCGCGAAGAAATGATCCCGCGTGAAAATCTGCGCCAAGGTGATCGCGTTCGTGCCTATATCATTGATGTGCGCGAAGAACAGCGTGGTCCGCAAATCTTTTTGTCGCGTGCCTGTAATGAATTTATGGCCAAGTTGTTTACCCAAGAAGTGCCAGAAATTTATGATGGTATCATCGAAATCAAAGGTGTGGCGCGTGAAGCAGGTAGCCGTGCCAAAATTTCAGTGCTTTCAAATGATCCAGGCATTGATCCGGTTGGTGCCTGTGTGGGTATGCGTGGTAGCCGTGTTCAGGCGGTTGTTGGCGAATTACAAGGCGAGAAAGTGGAAATCATTCCCTATAATGAAGACCCTGCGGCTTTTGTCGTGAATGCGCTTGCGCCTGCTGAAGTTGCCAAGGTGGTGATGGATGAAGTGGCTGGCCGGATGGAAGTTGTTGTGCCTGACGATCAGCTTAGCCTTGCGATTGGTCGTCGTGGACAGAATGTCCGCCTCGCCTCGCAATTATCAGGCTGGTATATTGATATTCTGACTGAGGCTGAAGAATCCGAGCGTCGTCAGGAAGAATTCCGTACCCGGTCAACAGGCTTTATCGAAGCTTTGAACATTGATGATGTGATCGCGCATTTGCTGGTTGCCGAAGGCTTTGTGTTGCCGGAAGAAATCGCCGAAAGCACGATTGACGAATTGGCAAATATTCAGGGTTTTGACGAAGATATTGCAACCGAACTGCAAAATCGTGCGGTTGATTATGTCGCGCGCGAAACAACAAGGATCAATGAAGCTCTTGATAATCTGAAAGTGGCTGATGATCTGCGTGCTTTTGAATATATTAGTCTGGCCATGTTGCTGTCGCTTGCCGAAAACAACATTCTGACGCTTGATGACCTTGCTGATCTTGATAATGAGGAGTTGGTCAGCCTGCTTGGTGAACATGGCCTGAGCGATGACGCCGAAGCGGGTGATATTATCATGGCCGCACGCGCACATTGGTTTGATGATGAAGATGATCAAACCGCTGATACAGAGGCAGAGGCAGGTGATACATCTGCTGATGCGTCTGACAGCTAGATCATGTTGGGATCGGCCTCATGGTTACGCGCACCTGCATCGCAACGGGACAAACGCTTCCTACCAACAGCCTGATTCGCTTTGTTGCGAGTCCGGACGGGGTAGCGGTTGCTGATCTTGCTGAAAAATTGCCAGGTCGCGGTGCATGGGTGATGGCTGATGCGACCAGCATTTCAAAAGCTGATAGTAAAGGCCATTTCAAACGCGCTTTGGGCGTAGGTCTGGCCAATGACCCAGAAGATATAGGCCACATAGTATCTATGTTACGTAGCCGCGTTTTATCATTGGTGGCAATGGCGCGCCGGTCAGGCGTGGCGTTTGCAGGCGCAGGCAAATTGCTGGTAGATGGTTCATTTGATGCGCTTTTGGCAGCACAGGATGCGTCGGAGCGTGAATGTAGAAAGCTTGAAAACAAGCTAGGCGTCAGCTGGGTTAGCCAGTCTTTGACAGCCGAGGAGCTTGGTCATATTTTCGGAAGAGACAGTATTGCCTATGTAGGGCTTCGGGGTGCAGCAGCGCGTGGCGGTGCGGCATTGATTGGTAATTTGCATGACGAGATCATGCGTTTAGACGGGTTTTATGGTGCAACGGGTTGTCAGAACTAGCCTGACAGGTGTATCACCTAGCCATGTTTGCGAATTGTGGCTTGCCTAATTTGGTAAAGACATCGATTCGGTTGAAAGGGTCAGAAATGAGTGACGAGAGCGGCAAAACAAAGAAACTGAGTTTGTCCAGCGGCAAGTTAACACTGGGTAGCTTGGATGCGGGCAAAATGCGGGCTGGTCCATCAGTGACCGGACGCAAAACGGTTCAGGTCGAAGTGCGCCGCAAACGCGCGCCTGCGGCACCGTCGCGTACAGGTCAGCCTGTTGCCGAGGTCGCTGCTCCGCCTGAAGCACCTACGGTAAGTGAAACCCCTGTTGCCGCCCCCGCCACACCGCTAGCGGCAGATGACAAATTAACCGCGCAAGAACGCGCGGCGCGCGTCCGTGCTTTGCAGGAAGGTTTGAAAAAACCAACCCCGGCAATAGGTGAAGATGATGCCGCACCTGTTTCATCCGACGATATGGCGCCAGAAGCAACAACTGCAGAGGCCGAGATTGCCCCTGCGCCCGAACCAGACGTACCGCTTGATCCGGTTGAAGCACGACGCGCAGCTGAACTGGCCGAGCTTCGTGAAATTGAGGCCGGCGAAGAAGAGCGCCGCGCGTTAGAAGCCAAAAAACATGCCGATACGCAAGCGCGCCGTCAGGATGTGCCAGAGCGTGCTCCTGCTACGCCTACGCCACAAATGCCAGATCCAATCGGTGAAGCCCAGCAACGCCGCCGCAAGGCTGCTGATGAAATGGCGCCGCGGCGTCCGGGCGCATCGCGCCGCGATACTAATAATCGTCGCCAATCGGGAAAGATGACCATCAATCAGGCGCTTTCAGGTGATGAAAGCCGTCGTCAACGGTCTTTGGCATCGGTCAAGCGGCAACGTGAAAAAGCGCGTATGCGTGAAGAACAGCCACAGGTCAAACAGGTCAGGGATGTAATCATTCCAGATACGATTAGCGTTAGCGAGCTAGCCAATCGTATGGCCGAACGTACGGCTGATGTTGTCAAGGAGCTGATGAAGCTGGGCATTATGGCGACCGCCACACAGGCAATCGATGGTGAAACTGCCGAATTGGTTGTGGGTGAATTTGGCCATAAGGTTCAGCGTGTATCGGAGTCGGATATTGAAATTGGTCTGACAGGTGATGATGATGATGATGA